>NZ_JAGPYA010000010.1:0-156735 GCF_018070245.1 Micromonospora sp. M61
TTCATCCCCGACGAACTCCAGCGGTACGCCCCCGAGGTCGCCGAACCCGACGACTTCGACAGGTTCTGGCGGGACACGCTCGCCGAGGCGGCTGCCCGACCGGTGCTCGTCGACGTCCGGCCGGAGCCCACCGACCTGCGACTGCTCGACTCGTGGGACGTCACGTTCGCGGGCTTCGGCGGTGACCCCGTACGGGCCTGGTACACCCGCCCGGCCGGTCGACCTGAGCCGCTGCCCACCCTGGTCGAGTACGCCGGGTATGGCCGCGGCCGTGGCCTGCCGCACGAGCGGCTGACCTGGCCGGTGGCCGGCTACGCGCACCTGCTGATGGACAACCGGGGTCAGGCGGGTCAGTACGGCGCCGGGGACACCCCCGACCCGCACGGCGCGCCGGGCGGACCCTCGCCGGTCACCTGGGGCATCCACGACCCGCGTGACTACCACTTCCGCCGTCTGATCACCGACGCGGTGCGGGCGGTCGAGGCGGTCCGCGCCCTGCCTGGGGTCGACGTCGACCGGGTCACCGTGGTCGGCAACAGCCAGGGCGGCGGTCTGGCCCTGGCGGTGGCCGGTCTCGTCGCCGACCTGAGCGCGGTGCTGACCACCGCGCCGTTCCTCTGCGACATGCGACGGGCCGTCCAGCTCAGTGAACCCGCGCCGTACGGCGAGATCGCGCGTTACCTGGCCGTGCAGCGGGAGGCCGAGGAGTCCGTGTGGCGCACCCTGTCCTACGTCGACGGTGTGAACTTCGCACGACGCGCGACGGCGCCGGCGCACTTCGGGGTGGGCCGACGCGACACCGTCTGCCCGCCGCGCACGGCTTTTGCCGCCTACAACCACTACGGCGCCGGCAACGGGAGGCCGATCCGGCCGGAGCGGGAGATGCACGTCTACCCGTTCAACGGCCACGAGGGCGGCGAGGCCGTCCACGTCCGGCGGCAGCTGCGCTGGCTCGACTCGGTGCTCCAACCCTGACAGGTGGCACGGCTCACCGCTGAGTCATAGTCGAGCGTTGATGCATTGCCGATGTTGATGCATTGCCGATGTTAGCGATAACACGCTATGGTGCGTCGGGCGGAGTGCAGGGCACACTCCCGCCCACCGCCCATCGGTCCGTCGCGCCAGATTCGACGGCCGGCGCCAGGTTCACCGCCACGACCACCAGTGAAGATGTCCGGGTTCCTGGTCGTTGCGCGCACCCCCACCAGGAGCAGCCCATGAGCAGTTCGACCCTCGACCGTCCCGTCCCTCCCCCACCCGCCACCGGCGCGACGTCGCGACCTCGCCGGGCTCGCCGGCGGTGGGCCGTCCTGGCCGCCGTCGCCGCCATGGTCGCCGCCGTGCCGATCGCGACCACCCCCGCGAGCGCGGAGTCCAACGGCGGCGTACGCGTGATGCCCCTCGGCGACTCGATCACCGACGGGTTCAACGTTCCCGGCGGTTACCGGATCGAGCTCTGGCAACGGTTCACGACCGGCGGGTACCGCGTCGACTTCGTCGGCTCCCAGTTCAACGGTCCCGCCAGCCTCGGCGACCACGACCACCAGGGCCATTCCGGATGGACGATCGCGCAGATCGACGCCAACGTCGTCAACTGGTTGCGGGCCACGAATCCCCGGACCGTACTGCTGCACATCGGCACCAACGACATGTACGGCGACACGTCGGGCGCCCCGGGCCGGCTTGCCGCACTGGTCGACAAGATCACCAACAACGCACCGAACGCGGACGTGTTCGTCGCAACGATCGTCCCGAAGTCCGGCGCGGACAACCAGGTCCGGGCGTACAACGCCGCGATTCCCGGGATCGTGCAGACCCGGGCCGCCGCCGGGAAGCGCGTCCACCTGGTCGACATGTACCGCGCACTGACGCTCAGCGACCTGGCCGACGGCGTGCACCCCAACGCCACGGGCTACCGCAAGATGGCCGCCGCCTGGTACGACGCGCTGCGGACCGTGCCCGGCAGCATCGGGGGTGACACACCTCCGACCACCACGCCTCCGACCACCACCCCACCGACCACGCCGCCCGCGTCGGACGCCTGCCGTGTCGCCTACACGGTCAACGCGTGGAACAACGGTCTCACCGCGTCCATCTCCGTGACCAACACGAGCAGCACGCCGGTCAACGGCTGGGCTCTGGCGTTCACGCTCCCGGGTGGGCAGAGCATCACCAGCGGTTGGAACGCCAGCTACACCCCGTCCAGCGGAGCGGTCACCGCCCGCAACGTCTCCTACAACGCGACGATCGCGCCGAACACCTCGGTCGACGTCGGTTTCCAGGCGACCCACACGGGCAACGCCGGCCGACCGTCCGCGTTCACCCTCAACGGCACGGCCTGTACGACCGTCTGACACCCGTCGCGGTGCCGGGCAGCAGAGGCTCGGCACCGCGATGGGGAGCGCCCGCCATCGCCGACCCCTGGCGGGCGCTCCCCCGTCGCGCGGCCGACTACGTCGTCCACGTCGCCGTGCCCGCGGGATTGTGGACCTGGACGTCAGCGCTGTCCGCGAGTGCACAGACGACGGGGCGGCGACGGGATCCGTCGCCGCCCCATCAACGTGTGGTGGTGCTCAGGAGGCGGTGCAGGAGCGCACCACCGGACGGGTCCAGGTGCCGTTGGCCATGGTGGTGAAGCCGAAGACGTTGCCGCTGCCGTTCGACCGCATGGTCATGACGTTCCCGCTGCTGTCCCAGGTCGGGGTGCCATTCCAGGTGTTGGAGACCTTCTGGGGCGGGGTGACGGCGACCACGACGGTCCAGTTGCTCGCCCCGCTGACGGTCACCTGGCTGTTGAACCGGTCGCCCCATCGAGTGCTGTCCTGCAGCGTCGCGGTGCAACTGCCGCTGGGCGGGGTCGTCGGTGGGGTGGTGGGCGGAGTGGTCGGCGGGTCCGTCGGCGTGGTGCCGTTGTTCAACGCCGCGAGCACGGCGTCGTACGCCGCCTTCTTCTGACCGCTGCTGTTGAACAGCAACGGCGTCTGGGACGCCCGCCACGAGTCACTGTCGCGGATGCCCCACACCGTGACGCCGTTGCAGCGGGCCACGGCCAGGCAGTCCTCCACCACACTGCGGTAGGTGGCCGCCGGGGCACCCTGGATGTCCAGCTCGGTGACCTGCACATCCACACCCAGTGCCGCGAAGCTCGACAGCGTGGTGCGGTAGTTGCTCACGTACGGGGAGTCGTTGTTGAAGTGCGACTGGAAACCGACGCAGTCGATCGGCACACCGCGAGACTTGAAGTCGCGGACCATGTTGTACACAGCCTGCGTCTTGGCGTGCGTCCAGTTGTCTGTGTTGTAGTCGTTGTAACAGAGCTTCGCACCCGGATCAGCCGCACGCGCGGCCCGGAACGCCGCCTCGATCCAGTCGTTGCCCGTGCGCTGGAGGTTCGAGTTACGACGCGCACCGGAGGTGCCGTCCTCGAACGCCTCGTTCACCACGTCCCACGCCACGACCTGACCCCGGAAATGCGTGGCCACCTGCGTCACATGGTTGAGCATCGCCGACCGCAGCGCGCTGCCACTCATGCTCTCCATCCACGACGGCTGCTGCGAGTGCCACGCCAGGGTGTGACCCCGCACGCTCATCCCCCGACTCCGCGCGTGGTTCACGATCTGCTCCGCGGCGCCGTAACTGAACCGACCCTGCTGCGGCTCCGTCGCGTCGATCTTCATCTCGTTCTCGGGCGTCACCGAATTGAACTCTCGGTTGAGGATCGTCGTGTAGTTGCCATCCGACAACCTGCTCGCCGCCACCGCCGTACCGAAATACCGGCCCTTCTCCGCGGCAGAAGCGCCGAGGGTCGTCCCGGCGCTCGCCGTGCCGGGCAGGAACGCGACGCTCGTGGCGGCGAGCAGAGCCGCGGCGGCGAGAACGATCGCCGTACGCGCTCGGGGGCCCGTCCGTGGACGGGTGTCCCCCTGGCACCTTTCGGTCATGTCTCTTCCTTCCGTGGGGCCCGGGGCGGGGCAACTGACGCACCGCTCCGGCGGTGGTGGGTGCCGGGTCGGGACCGCGCACGGAAAAGGCGTCCGGGAAGAGGCGCCAACCCTGGGTCATCGACTCCGGTGGATGAGGAGTATGTCAGCGCCGTTCATCGACGAGCAAGAATTTCCGGAAGTTTAACGAGACATGGACCGCCCCGGTCATCAGACCAAGAGACTGCTGCCCAGGTGGCACCCCATGCCGCAGCACGGGGAGGTCGTGGTGCATCGACCCAGGACGGAGCGAGAGGAGCCCGCCGCCGCAAGTTCCGGAACTTGTTCCGCAACGCCTACCCGCCGTACGGGCAGAGCGACGTTCCCGCTAGATGATCACCGACCGGCGGCGGGGTAGAGCCGGCTCACGGTCTCGGCCACGCAGACGGGCTTGCCGCCGGTGTCGCTCTCCACGGTGACCGTCGCGACCATCTGCACACCGCCGCTGACCGGCGACACCTCGGCGATGACGACGGTGGCGCGCACGGCGGCGCCGACCCGGACCGGCGCGGGAAAACGCACCTTGTTCAGCCCGTAGTTGACCCCCATGGCCACCCCCTCGACCCGGTAGAGCCGGCCAGCCAGGGCCGGCAGCAGCGACAGGGTCAGGTAGCCGTGGGCGATCGTGCCGCCGAACGGCCCCGCTGCGGCCCGCTCCGGGTCGAGGTGGATCCACTGGTGGTCGTCGGTGGCGTCGGCGAAGAGGTCGACGCGGCTCTGCTCGATGGGCTGCCACGGGCCGGGCCCGATGGTCTCGCCGACAGCGGCGGCCAGCTCTTCGAACGAGCCGAAGACTCTCATGCCGGATCTCCTTGGAGCTAGAAGGCGTTGACGCCGGTGAGCGCGCGTCCGATGAGGAGTTGCTGGATCTGGCTGGTGCCCTCGTAGAGGGTGGCGACCCGGGCGTCGCGCAGGTACTTGCCGACCGGGTACTCGTCGATGTAGCCGTACCCACCGAAGACCTGGACCGCGTTGTTGGCCGCGCGGACGGCGGCCTCGCTGGCGAAGAGCTTGGCCATCGACGCCTCGGTGGCGAACGGCTGATCGCGGTCGATCAGGTCGGCCACCTGCCACACCAGCAGCCGGGCGGCTGCGGTGTCCACCGCGATGGCGGCGAGGAGCTGTTGGACGAGCTGGTGCCCGGCGATCGGCTTGCCGAACTGGGTTCGCTGCCCGGCGTAGCCGACCGCCGCGTCGAGGCAGCCCTGGGCGATGCCGACGCACCCGGCGGCCACCGACATCCGTCCCTTGGCGAGGGTGGCCAGGGCCAGCCGAAACCCGCCGCCCTCGGGGCCGAGGCGGGCCGCGTCGGGCACGCGCACCTCGTCGAAGCCCAACTCACCGGTGGCCTGGCCGCGCAGGCCCAGCTTGCCGTGGATCTCGCGGCGGGTCAGCCCCGGGCTGTCGGTGGGCACCAGGAACGCGGTGATGCCCCGGTGCCCGGGACCGCCGGTCCGGGCGAAGACCAGCGCGACGTCGGCGGTGGTGCCATTGGTGATGAACATCTTCGTGCCCGTGAGCAGCCAGTCGTCGCCGTCGCGGACCGCGCGGGTGCGCAGCGCGGCGGCGTCCGAGCCGCTGTCCGGCTCGGTCAGCGCGAAACAGCCGAGGGCGGTGCCGGCGCAGAGCCGGGGCAGCCATTCGGCCCGCTGCTCGGCCGACCCGTGGGCGGCGATGGACTTCGCGACCAGGCCGAGGGAGACCGAGACGATGCCGCGCACCGCCGAGTCGCCCCGGCCGAGCTCCTCCAGGACCAGGCAGTACGCGAGGTGGTCGCCACCGGAGCCGCCGTCGGCCTCGGCGATGGTCAGCCCCAGGAAGCCCAGGTCACCGAGCTTGCCGACGATGGCGGGGTCGACCGACTCACGTCGATCCCAGGCGGCCGTGTGCGGCAACAGCTCCCGGTCGGCGAACTCGGCGGCCAGTTGGCGCACCGCCGCCTGCTCGGCGGAGAGAGTGAGCTCCATGACGCTTAAACTAGCGGTGATAGTTTACCGCGTCCAGACCGGACGATCACCGATCCGAGGCCAGCCCGACCTGCCGCTCGGTGGCGAACGCCCGCGCCAGCTCGGTACGCGAGCGGATGCCCAGCCGGTGGAAGACGTTGCGCAGGTGGTGGTCGACCGTACGGGTGGAGAGGAACATCCGGGCCGCGATCTCACGGTTGGTCGCCCCCTCCGCGACCAGCTCGGCGATCTTCAGTTGCTGGCCGGTCAGTAACCTCGCCGCCGGCAGGTCCGGCGGACCGACCGACTCCCCGGCCGCCCGCAGCTCGGTGGTCGCCTGCTCGGCCCAGCGACTCACCCCGAGCAGCGTGAACATCTCACGGGCCTGGTGCAGGTGCGTACGCGCGTCGCGCGGGCGTCGGCTGCGGCGCAGCTCCTGACCGAAGAGCAGCTCGGTGCGGGCACGTTCGAACGTGCCGGCCTCCGTCGGGTGCAGCCGCAGCGCCGTCTGGAACTCCTGCTCGGCCTCGGGACCGCCGCGCGGCGCGAGTAACGCGTGGCACCGGGCGGACAGGGCCCGGCGCAACGGGCTCGCGGTGCTGCTGGCCCACCTGTCGAACACGGCGAGCGCGGCCGTCGCCGCAGGTCGGCAGGGCAGGTGGGCTGCCGCCTCCACCAGGTAGGGGGTGGCCATCACCTGCACGAGAACCTGACCGCGCCCGGTGCCCAGCCGGGCCAGTGACGCCAGCCGGTTCGCGGCCTCGGCGTGCCGGCCGCCGACCAGGTCGAGCACCGCAAGGGCCCACCCGGCAAACGCGTGCGGACGGCTGCCCGGCGTCGGCGTCTCGCCCATCTCGCGGATGCGCCGCAGGCTGGTGTCCCGGTCGGCCCGCACGGCGGCGAGCACGGCGAGCATGCCGAGGTGGACGTTGGCGCAGTTGGCCTGACCGGTGGCACGGGCGACCCGCAGCCCATCGCGGGAGGTTTCCGCCGCCGCCTCGTGCCGGCCCAACCAGTACTCGGCGACCGCCCGCAACTCCAGCGCCCGGGACAGCATGGACAGCTCACCCCGCTCCCGGGCCAGCGCGACGGCGCGATCGGCGAGCCGGTGTGCCGCGCCGTCCACGGCGACCACCAGGCCGGCCGCCGCGGCACAGCTCAGCGCGGTGGGGGTCAACGCCGACCCGGTCAGTCGGCCACCCAGCACGACGGCGCGACGCAGTGCGGGGCCGGCCCGCTCGTGATCGCCCCGCAGGGTCGCCGCCACCCCGCCGACCAGACTGCCCATCAGCTCCATGGATGGAGGATCGTTCGGCCGCCGCAACGCCGACGCCCGGCGGCCGACCTCGGCGTACCGGTACTGGTCGCCGGCGAAGCAGACCGCCTCGCCGGCCCGTACGAGCCCGGACATCGCCAGCGCGCGGTCGGTGCCGGCCACCGCTCCCGCCGAGGCCAGCAATCTGGCCGACGCGCGGGCGGCGGTGCCGCACCGCAGCTCCAACTCGCCGCGCAGCAGGTCGGCGCGACCCCGGACGGCCGGGTCCCGGTAGACCGCGCGGAGACGGTCGAGCAGGAGCCGGGCCACGTCGGGCTGGCCCCCGGTCCAGGCGTAGTGGGCGGCGGTCAGCAGGCGGGCGGCCGACTGGGTCGGCTGGTCGCTGAGGTCGGCGGCCCAGCGCAGCGCCGCCGAGGCGGTGGCCCAACCGTCGGCGCCGCCGGCTGCCGCCGCTTCCAGCTCGTCGGCGAGGGCGGGGTCGGCACCCGCCGCCGCGGCGGCGAGGTGCATCGCCCGGCGCAGCCGCTGCCCGTCGGCCACCAGCACGCCGGCGAGCAGTCGGTGCGCCGCGCGCCGCTCCGCGAGTGGGGCGCTGGCCGCGATCATCGTGCGCACCAGGGGCTGAGGAAAGGTGACGCCTCGCGGCTCGACGCGGACCAGGCCGGCCACCTCCGCCGGGGCGAGCGCCTCGATCTCGGACCCGGCGACTGCCGCGGCCCGGATCAGCGTGCCCGGCTCGCCGTCCTCGTCGAGCGCCGCGAGCAGCAGCATCCGTCGGGTGTCCGGTGGCAGCCGGTCCAGTCGGGCCCGGTACGCGCGGCCCAGAGCACCGTCCGCCGGTGGCGCGGCGGGTAGCGACTCCTCCCCCCGCCACTGGCCGGGACTGAGCACGTCGACGAGGTCCACCAGGGCCTGCGGGTTGCCGCCGCCGATCGCGGCCAGCGCGGCCACGACCGACTCGGCGGGCCGCTCGGGGAGCCGGTCGCCGCTGCCCCGCTCGATCAACGATCGGAGTCGGTCGGTGAGGACGGCGGCGCTCTCGTGCTCGGTCAGGGCGCGAAGCCGGTGTGCCGGTATCCCGTCGACAGTGGCGGTCACGTCCGCGGTGAGCAGGATGGCGATCGGCAGGTGGCGCAGCCGGCGGGCCACGAAGGCCAGCACCTGGGCGGTCTGCGGGTCACCCCGGTCGACGTCGTCCATCGTGGCGAGCAACGGACGGTCGCGGGCGGCAGCGGTGAGCAACCCGAGCACCGCCATCGACAGCGTCAGCCGGCGGTCGGCCGGGCAGCTCTCGCCGCCCAGCGCGCGCCGCAGCAGTCGACGCTGCTCGTCCGGGAGGACGGTGGCCCGGTCGAGCACGGGGTCGACCAGACGTTGCAGGCCGGCGTACGGCAGGGCGGCCTCCTCGGCTAGCCCGCTCCCGCCGAGCACGGTGCAGCCGTCGGCGTGCCGGTGGGCGTAGCCGACCAGCGCCGTCCGACCCGATCCGGGCTCACCGTGCAGCAGCAGGGCACCGCCGCCGTTGGGCATGCCGTCGAGGAGGCTCCGGACAGACCGGCACTCGTCGTCCCGGCCACGCAGCACGGTTAGTTGCACTCTCGATGCAGTAACCATGCATGTCAGTGTCACTCATCGGAAACCGAATGGAAAGAGGGGGCGATATCGGGCCGGACCGGAGTCAGTCGGCCGCGACCTCCGCCAACAGGGCCCCCACCGTCCGGGTCATCACCGCGCGGGCCTGGTCCACGCCCAGCCCGAGGCCGTAGCGCAGCATCGACCAGGCTGGCCACATGCTCGCGGCGATCAGGGCGTTGAGCAGTTGCTCCCGACCCCGACCAGCCTGGGCCAACTCGGCGGCGAAGAGTTCCTCGACCTCGTCGCGGACCCGGTCGATGTGCTTGAGGCGGTTGCGGTGCAGCTGGTCGGAGACCGGCTCGCGCATCTGCGCGGCACGCGCCGACGGCGTGATGAGCTGGAGCAGCCGGGCCCGCTGCCGGCAGTACGCGTCGACCCGCTTCGCCAGCGGCAACCCGGGCGAGACCGGCCGGTAGGCGGCGTCCTGCTGGCGGAGCACCTCCGCGCCGCTCGCCTCGAAGAGCGTCTCCATGTCCTTGAAGTTGGTCCAGAGCGTCCGCAGCGAGATGCCGGCCCGTTCGGCGATGCGCTCCCCGGTCGGGCGGAGGTCCCCCTCGCCGATGAGCGCGAGATGAGCCTCGACGATGGCCGCGCGGGTGCGCTCGGCCCGGGCGGTACGCCCGTCGACCCGGCTCGCGACCTCGACCCCGTCCATCCGCCCCCGCCCTCTCACCGCCACGGCGCCTCCTGACGCACCGCCGAGTCTAGACAGGCGGTGATCAGCGGTTCCGGGCCGACCGCCGGGGCTGTCATCCGGCTCGACCGGTCAGCGAGACGCCGCCGTCGCAGACGATGGTCTGCCCGGTGATCCAGCTGGCGTCGTCGGAGGCGAGGAAGGCGACAGCGCCCGCCACGTCCTGCGGCAGGCCGAGGCGGCCCAGCGGGTACCGTGCCGCGACCTCGTCCTCGCGACCCTCGTAGAGCGCGGCGGCGAAGCGGGTCTTCACCACGCCGGGTGCGACGGCATTGACCCGGACCGTCGGCCCCAGCTCCACGGCGAGACTGGCGGTGAGGTGGTTGAGCGCGGCTTTGCTCACCCCGTAGAAGGCGATGCCGGGCGACGGCGTGAGACCGGCGATCGACGAGACGTTGACCACGCAGCCGCCGCGCTCGGTCATGCCGGCGGCACACACCTCCTGCACCCAGCCGAGTGTGGCGACGACGTTGACGTCCAGGATCTTGCGGGCCGCGGCCGGGTCCAGCCCGATCAGCGGACCGTGCACCGGGTTGATGCCGGTGTTGTTGACCAGCAGGTCCACCGGCCCGAACGCCTCACTGACCTGGCGCACCGCCTGGGCGCGATGCTCAGGGTCGTCGGAACGGCCGGGCACGGCGACGGCGTACGCCGACCCGCCCAGGGCCGCGACCGCCTCGGCGAGCGCCTCGGGATGTCGGGCGGTCAGCCCGACCCGGGCGCCTTCGGCGACGAGGCGTTGGGCGATGGCCAGGCCGATGCCCCGACTGGCGCCCGTCACGATGGCGACCCGTTCCGCGAGCCGACCCGAATATGCATTCACGGTGCAGATAGTAGGAGGACTGATCGGTGTCGGTCAACGTCCCGGACAGCCGGTCACGAGGCCCGGTCACCCGAGCGCGCACAGCCGTCCGACCGGGCGTGGTCACGCGAGACCACGCCCGGTCGGGCGTCGCTGGTGCGGGTGATCAGGAGACGGTCGGCACCCCGTTCGCCGGCGGCGCGGCCGGGGTGGCGGTGTACTCGTTGACCGGCCCGTCCGCCTCGTCGGTCTCGTACGCGGGCCCGAAGTAGGTCTGCACTCCCCCGGTCACCCGGCTCAGCCGCTGGCCGCCGTAGCCGGAGTGGTCCTTGGCGGAGAAGCGCAGCGGCACCAGCCCGGGGCCCTGGAAGCCGCCCTTCTGCACGGCGTCCAGCACCTTCTCCCGGGTGACGTCCTTGCCGGCGGCGAGCAGCACCTGCACGAAGAGGTAGCCGACCGACATGCCGTAGACGGTGTTGCCGTCGAACGGCGCGTCCCCGTTGTGCTCCTTGTTGATCTTCGTGAAGAGCTGCACCCACGGGTTCGCGGTGTCGTTCTGCATCGGCAGGTAGTTGGTGCCGACCATGCCCTCCAGCAGCGGGGCCGCGGCACCGAGCTGCTTGGCCAGAGTCGGGTGGTCGGCGCCGACGTTGGACACCAGCCACTGCGGCTTGAAGCCCAGCCGAGCGGCGGTGCCGACGGACAGCGCGGTGAAGCCGGGCACTGTGGCGAGCACGACGACCTGGCAACCAGCCGCCTTGAACGCGCCGATCTGCGGTGCCACGTTGGTGTTGCTGGTGACGTACGTCTGCTTGACCGCCACGGCCGACGCGCCGAGCACCTTCTCCACGCCGGCCAGGCTGTCCCGGCCGAAGTCGTCGTCCTGCCCGAGGAAGCAGACCTTCTGACCGGCCAGGTTCGTCTTCGCGTAGGTGGCGAGGATCTTGCCCTCCACCGTGTAGTCCGGGTTGAACCCGAACGTGCCGGGATACTTGTCCGGCTGGTCCCAGCTGCGGCTGCCGGAGGCGACGAAGAGGTCCGGGACCCGGTTGGTCTTCAGGAAGTCGAGCACGCCACTGTGCGTCGGTGTGCCGAGGCCGTTGAGGATCGCGAAGACCTTGTCCTGGAGGACGAGCTGACGGACCACCTGCTGGGTGTTCGCCGGGTTGTAGCCGTCGTCCATGACCTTGTAGGTGATCTTCCGACCGTGCACACCGCCGTTGGCGTTGACGTAGTCGAAGTACGCCTTCGTCGCCGGGGAGATCTTCGAGTAGCCGGCCGAGGCCGGCCCGGTGAGCGGCATGTGGGTGCCGACGACGATCTCGGTGTCGGTCACGCCCGGCACCGACGCCGCGCCGGGACCGGAGCCGTCGTCACCACTGCAACCAGCGGCGGCGGCCAACAGGGCAATGGTGCTGGCGATCGCGAGACCACGTTGTGCCAAACGGTGCATGGAGAACACCGACCTTTCTCGGTCCGGTTCGGGGGAACGGTGTGTGTGGTGGAACGCCCGGCCGGGGCCGGGCGCGGAGCAGCTCAGGAACGCCGGGCCCGCAGGCGCCGACCAAGACGGGACAGCAGCCCGTGGATGCCACCGGGTGCGGCGATCATGACCACGATCAGGGTGAGGCCGAAGATCGCCAGCGGCAGATTTCCCTCCAGCCGCTGCGCCACCGCGGGCGAGAGCGTGAGCATCTCGGTCGCGGAGTGGGTGAGGTCGGGCAGCGCGACCAGCAGGACGGCCCCCCAGAGCGCGCCGGTGAGCCGGCCGAGACCGCCGATCACGACGGCCATCAGCAGGAACAGCGACAGGGTCAACGAGAACGCCCCGGGCGAGACGCTCTGCGCGAGCACCGCCAGCAACGCTCCGCCGAGCCCGGCGGTGGCGGCACTGACCACGAATGCGAGGACCTGGGTGCGGGCCACGTGGATGCCGGCGAGGCGGGCAGCCACCTCGTCGTCCCGGACCGCCCGGAAGGTGCGCCCGTAGCGGCTGCGAATGAGGTTGGCCAGCAGCAGCAGCGCGAGCAGGGTGGCCGCACCGGTGACCCAGAGCTGCCACCGCTCGTAGGGGAAGTACGGGCCGAGCGACATCGGCGGTGGCTCCACCGGCACCGACAGCCCCTGCTCACCGTTGAAGACGCCGTCGAAGGTGACGGCCAACGCCGGCACGACGACGGCCACCGCCAGGGTGACCCCGGCCAGGTAGGGACCACGCAGCCGGGCCGCCGCCACGCCGACGACCGCGCCGATCGCGACCGTGCTGACGATCGCCGCGACCAGCGAGAGCGGCAACAGCCAACCGCCGGTCATCCCCCGGTCGGAGAACGCGTTCTGGCACAGCGCGACGGTGTACGCCCCGGTGGCCATCAACGCGCCGTGCCCGAGCGACAGTTGACCGTTGAGGCCGGTGAGGACGGTCAACCCGGCGGTCGCGCAGAGGTAGGCCGCCACGGTGGCGAGCTGGAAGTTGCGGAACGGCTCGACGGCGTAGCTGACCCCGACCAGCAGGAGCCCGACGACGAGCACGATCGCGAGGTGGCGCAGCAGTGTCGAGCCGCGTCGCCGGTCGACGGGTCGACCCGTCTCGACGAGCTGCTGTTTCGGCGGCAGGGCCGCCCTCGTGGCGCTCACACCCGCCTCGCCGCGACCGGGGCGAACAGCCCACCGGGCCGGACCAGCAGCACCGCCAGCAGCAGGACCAGCACCGCAAGCGGCGTGAGGTCACTGCCGGCGTAACCGCTCACGTAGGAGAGCAACAGACCCACCACCAGGCCACCGACCACCGCCCCCGGTGGGCTGTCCAGCCCACCGACCACCGCCGCGGTGAACGCGGAGACGAACACCAGGTCCATCGCGTGCGGGTGCAGGCCCAACTCGGTCGGGATGACCAGCATGGCGGCCAGCGCGCCCACCCCGGAGGCGAGCGCCCACCCGAGGGTCAACATGCCACCGACGTTGACCCCGAGCAGCCGGGACACCTCGGGGGCGAAGGCCGCCGCGCGCATCCGCAACCCCACCGGGGTACGGGCGAACATCCAGGCCAGCCCGCTGACCACCACCCCGATGGTGGCGAAGACGAACAGGTCGTACGGCGACAGCACGGCCAACCCGCCCACGGTGAGAGCGGACCGACTGAACGGCGCCTCGGCGGGGCGGAACTCGTTGCCGTACACCATGCCCAGCACCGCCTGGATCAACAGCACCAGACCGAGCGCGACGATCACGGGGTTGAGGTGTGAGGTGTGGTCGACGTGCCGCATGACGACGCGGTCCACCAGCGCACCGAGCAACAGGCCGGCGACGAGCGCGACCGCGAAGCCCAACCAGTAGGAACCGGTCGCGGCGGAGACGGTGTAGGCGACGTACGCGGCGGCGACGGCCATCGCCCCCTGGGCGAAGTTGACGACCCGCGCCGCCCGCCAGATGAGCACCAGGGCCAGCGCGAACGCGGCGTACACCGCGCCTCGGGACAGGCCGTCGATGGTGAGGAAGACGAAGCGGTCCAACAGTCCTCCCTCCGGGGGACGAGGTGGTGGTCAGAAACCGAGGTACGCGTGGCGCAGGTCGACGTCGTCACGCAGCTTCGCCGCCGGGGCGGCGATCACCACCCGGCCGAGGGACATCACGACGCCCTGGTCGGCGACGGCGAGCGCGCTGCGGACGTTCTGCTCGACCAGCAGCACGGTCAGGCCGGTGCGGTCGCGTAGCTGACGGAGCAGTGCCATCGTCCGGGCGACGACCCGCGGCGCCAGGCCGAGCGACGGCTCGTCGAGCAGCAGCAGCCGGGGCCGGCCGACGAGGGCCCGACCGAGCGCGAGCATCTGCCGTTCACCGCCGGAGAGCTGGTGGCCGAGGTGCTTGCGACGCCGGGCCAGCGGCTCGAAGAGGTCGTAGACCTCGTCGAGGGCGCGCCCGGCGTCGGCCCGGTCGCGTCGCCACAACCCGCCGAGGCGCAGGTTCTCGTCGACCGTCAGTTCGCTGATCACGCCCCGTCCCTCCGGCACGTGCGCCATACCGCGTCGGACGAGCTGCTCCACAGGCGTGCCGCGCAGGTCCTCCCCGGCGAGGAGCACCTGGCCGGCGACCGGGCGGATCATGCCGGAGAGCGCGCGCAGCAGTGTGGTCTTGCCGGCGCCGTTGGCGCCGACGACCGCGGCGATCGTGCCGGCCGGGACGGTGAGGTCGATGGCCTGCAACACGGGCGCGGCACCGTAACCGGCCACCAGCCCGCGCACCACGAGCAGGTCAGGTGTGCTGTCCGCGCTCACGGATAGGCCTCCTCGACGGCGGCGCCGAGGTAGGCGTCCGTCACCGCCGGGTCGTCGCGGATCTCGTCGGGGGTGCCGGCGGCGATCACCCGGCCGAAGTCGAGCACCACGAGCTCGTCGCAGACCGCCATCACCAGGTCCATGTGGTGCTCGACCAGCAGCACCGCACAGGGGTTGTCGTCGCGCCGGGGCAGCTGCCGGACCAGCTCGGCCAGCTCGGCGATGTCGTCGGCACCGAGGCCACCGGCGGGTTCGTCGAGCAGCAGCAGCCGGGGTCGCGCGGCGAGCGCACGGGCCAGGGCGACCCGCTGACGTACGGCGAAGGGCAGTGTGGTCGGTGCGGCCTCGGCATGCCCGGCGATCCCCAGGTCGTCGAGGATGTCCAGGGCGTCGCGGCGCAGTCGGCGCTCGTCGCGGTCGCTGGCCGGCAGCCCGAGCAGCGCCGGGACGAAGCCCGCCCGGGCGGTGTGGGAGGCCCCGGTCATCACGTTCTCCAGCACGGTCAGACCGGCGAAGAGCCCGGTCCCCTGGAGGGTTCGGGCGATGCCGAGCCGGGTCAGCCGGTGCGGCCGTGGCCGCAGCGGTCGACCGTCGAGGGTGAGCGAACCCGTCTCCGGTGCGACGAAGCCGCAGATCACGTTGAACAAGGTGGTCTTGCCGGCGCCGTTGGGCCCGATGACGCCCACCACCCGGTTGGGTGGCACGCGCAGTGAGACGTCGTCGAGGGCGGTGAGGCCGCCGAAACGGACGCCGATGTGGTGCAGTTCGAGGCCGCGCTCCATCACCCATCCCTCTGTCGTGGCGGGTGTTTATTTACACTCGCAGTGTACGTTTCTCGGGTATCGCGTCAAGACCTTCAATACCCGGCCCCACACGCGGACGGGGCGGTCGCCACCGGCGACCGCCCCGCGACCACGGTCAGGCGCTGGGACAGGTGTTGCGGTACTCCTGGATCTGCGAACCGCTCGGGCCGGGGCACAGGAACTGCTCGTAGCGGGTGTCGTCGTCGACGAACCGCTTCAACCAGGCCACCATCTGCCGGGCGGTCGGCGTGTTCGTCGTCTGCGGGAAGAAGTGACTCGCCCCGTTCAGCTCCAGGTACGCCTTCTCGGCCGAGGCCGGGATGCTGTTGTAGAACGGCACCGAGTGCGACGAGACCGGCGCCACGGAGTCGCTCTCCCCGCCGATGATCAGCGTGGGCACCCGCAGCTCGGACCAGCTCTTGTCCAGGTTCCACGGCGCGAGCGGCACCGCGGCCTGCAACGACGGCCGGGACGAGGCCGCCTCCAGGCTGCCCCCGCCACCCATGGAGTGACCGGCCACCGCGAGTCGACTGCTGTCGATCCGGGTACGCACCGAGCTGCGCTCGGTGAGGTAGTCCAGCGCGGCGAGGAGCTGCCGGCCACGGCTGTCCGGCTGGTCCAGCCGGCTGTTGGTCTCGATGCCGATCACCACGAACCCGTGCGAGGCGATCCGCGGTCCGAGCCAGCTGATGCTGGACCAGGAGGCGGTGTAGCCGGGCGAGATGGCGATGGCGCCGAAGGTGCCCTCGCTGGTGCTGGTCGGGTAGTAGATGACGCCGCCGCCGAAGCCGGTGACGCTCAGCGAGGACACGCTCTGTGAGGCCGTGGCGAACGGACCGCGACTGGCCTCCAGGATCGCGGTGGTCGGGGCGGGGCCCCGCTCGTACGGGCTCGCGGCCTGGGCGGCGCCGGACGATCCGGCCAGGACGCCGCCGGCGGCCAGTACGGCGGCCAGCGCGAACCGGGTCGCTCGGGCGGCGACGGAACGGGGACGGGTGGTGGTTGGTGACGACACGTCGGGCACTCCCTAGAGTCGAGGGATATCGACGTGCGTCAGTTTTGGCTTCTCCGCGCATCCACGCATCGGTGAAATCACCAGTCCCGGTGACGGATGCCGCATCCAGTTGTGTTTCGACCCTCTGACCTGGGGTAGCAGGGCAGACGCCTGCCCGACACGCACCACGGAGAGGTTCGTTCAGTGGATTCAAGCAAGCCCGCCGAGGCGGTCAAGAACGTTGTGAAGAGCGCCACGGGGAAGATCGCCGACGCCCTGTCCCCCGATGTTCCCGGCGCACCGGGCAGCGGGACGCCCACCGTCGAGGAGCCGACGACGCCACACGACCCGCTGCCGCCGAAGCCGGAGCAGGGGGCACCGCAGACGCGTACGCCGACCGGCGCCGAGACCGGCGCGCCAGCGATCGCGAACGGTCAGCAGGGCGCCTACCTCACGACCGCGAACGGGGCGCGGCTGCGCGACACCGATCACTCGCTCAAGGCCGGCCCGCGTGGCCCGGTGCTGCTCCAGGACCACCACCTGCGCGAGAAGATCATGCATTTCGACCACGAGCGCATCCCGGAGCGCGTGGTGCACGCCCGGGGCGCCGGTGCACACGGGGTGTTCACCGCGTACGGCACCGCCGAGGCGGTCACCAGGGCCGGCTTCCTCAAGAAGGGGCGCGAAACCGAGGTCTTCGTCCGGTTCTCCACGGTGCTCGGCTCGCGGGGATCGGCCGACACGGTCCGCGACACCCGTGGCTTCGCCACGAAGTTCTACACCGACGAGGGCACCTTCGACCTGGTCGGCAACAACATGCCGGTCTTCTTCATCCAGGACGCGATCAAGTTCCCGGACATCATCCACGCCGGCAAGCCGCACCCGGACCGGGAGATCCCCCAGGCGCAGAGTGCCCACGACACGTTCTGGGACTTCGTGTCGCTGCACACCGAGGCGCAGCACCACGCCATGTGGAACATGTCCGACCGAGGCATTCCGCGTTCGTACCGGACGATGGAAGGCTTCGGCGTGCACACCTTCCGCCTGGTCAACGAGGCCGGCGAGACGGTGCTGGCCAAGTTCCACTGGAAGCCCAAGCTGGGCGTGCACTCCCTGACCTGGGAGGAGGCGCAGATGCTGAACGGCATCGACCCGGACTTCCACCGGCGCGACCTCTACGACGCCATCGAGGCCGGCGCGTACCCGGAGTGGGAGCTCGGCATCCAGGTCTTTCCCGACACCGAGGATGAGACCTTCGCCGGCATCGACCTGCTGGACCCGACGAAGATCGTGCCGGAGGAGCTGGCGGAGGTGCAGCCGATCGGCCGGCTGGTGCTCAACCGGACGCCGACGAACTTCTTCGCCGAGACCGAGCAGGTCGCCTTCCACCTGGGTCACCTGCCGCCGGGCATCGACGTCACGAACGACCCGCTGCTGCAGGGCCGACTCTTCTCGTACCTCGACACGCAGCTGACCCGCCTCGGCGGGCCCAACTTCACGCAGATCCCGATCAACCGCCCGCACGCGGCCGTCAATGACATGCTGCGCGACGGTTTCCACCAGCACGCCGTGCACGCGGGCGTCGCCCCGTATCGGCCGAACTCGCTCGACGGCGGCAACCCGTTCCCCGCGGGGGACGCCGAGAACGCGTTCGTCGACGTGCCGGTCACGGTGGCCCAGGCGCCGAAGGTACGCGCGAACCCGGCCTCGTTCGACGACCACTACAGCCAGGTACGCCTGTTCTGGCTGAGCATGTCGCCGGTCGAGAAGGAGCACATCATCCGGGCGTACACCTTCGAGCTGGGCAAGTGCTACCACCAGGCGATCAAGGAGCGCCAGCTGCAGAGCCTCGCCAACATCGACCCGGTGTTGTGCGAGCAGGTCGCCACCGGTCTGGGCCTGCCCGCCCCGCAGCCCACAGTGCCGCTGGCCGATGTCGCGCCCAGCCCGGCGCTGTCGCAGGTCGGCCGGGAGTGGCCGGCGGACGGGCGGATGGTCGGGATCGTGGTCGACCCCGACGGTGACCTGGACGGCGTCGCCGAGGTGCGCCAGGCCGTGTTCGACGCCGGCATGGTGCCGCTGTTGATCGCCCCGCACGGCGGCATGGTCGGCGGCATGCCGGTCCAGCGCACCTTCGCCACCGGCCGGTCGGTCGAGTTCGACGCGGTCCTGCTGGCGGGAGCGCCAGCACCCGCGCCGGATGCCATCCCGGCCCGTGACGACAAGGCGGGCAGGCCGGGCCCGGCGGCCGTGGACCCCCGCGTGCTGCTCCTCGTCGAGGAGTGCTGGCGGCACGCCAAGGCGATCGGCGCCTGGGGCGCCGGCGTCACCGTGCTGGAGCAGGCCGGGGTGGCCGGCACTCCCGGCATCGTGGCGGCGGGCTCCGGCGCCGAGGCCCTGACGGCGGTGCAGCAGTTGATGGCCGCACACCGGGTGTGGGAACGGTTCCCGGCCTCGGTCGCCTGACCCGTCACCGAGTCGCCTGACCGATCACCGGCGAGGGCTGTCCTCCGCAGTACGGGAGGACAGCCCTCGTCCGTGCTCAGGCTGCGTCGCTGGACGCTCCGAGCACGTCCAGGCAGCGCCCGCCCAGCTGCACACTCCCATCCGGCCTCATCGTCCAGAGCTGGTTGCGGGCCCGGTCGTCCCGGCAGTCCGCGAGCTGGCCGGCCCGGACGGTGTCGGCCGTCGTTTACACAGTGGCGCCGTCGGGCGAGAGCACGGTCGGCTCCACCGTGGGCGGTGGCCGGATGCTGGCAGGCCGTGGTGCCATCCGACAGATACCATCCTGAAACTACCTCAATCGTCATCAGACACAGGTGGACGCCAGCTTCCAATTGATCCGCCGGCCTACGTCGCTTCAGGTGCTTGACGTGTCAATTTTCCGCAGGTAGTTTAAATTCGCATCTACAAGCATCTATCTAAAGCAGGTGAACCGTGCTGTTGAAATCCATCGCCATCGCCGTGGCCGCGTCCGTCGCAGGCGTGCTGGCCGCCGCCCCCACCGCCTCGGCGGCAGCACCCGGAGTGTCGATACAGGGCTGGGGGTCCGGGAACTGCCCGCAGGGCATGCTCTGCATCTGGCCCAACTGGAATCACCCGCCGCAGGGTCCCGTGGAGACGCCGTCTCTGACGACCAACAGCGAGTGGACCGGCAGCATCCAGGGATTCAACTTCTACAACGGCACAGGCCGCGACGCCGTAATATCCGGGTTCACTTTCGGCTCGTCGATTCCCTTCAAAAACTGCGCTCCTGCCGGCGGCACCGGGGGCGACCTGTATATACCGGTCAACGTGACGAAGGTGACCTGGCAGCTGACCCCCTGCTGATCCTCCACTGGGCCTTTCCGAGTACGGACTTGAAAACGCTCAGTGAGCCGACCGCGTGACGGACGCAGCCGCGCCTACGCGCCCGAGATGGCAGTGAGTGCCGTGTCGAGTGCCTGGTCCGCCGGGACCTGCACATCGGGGACCACTCCGACGCCTTCCCAGTTGGTGCCGGTGACGCTGTTGACGGTCCGGGCGGTCGGCACGGTCACGAGGATGTGTTCGGTGACCGCGTGGCGGGCCGTCGGATGCGCGCCGCCACGTGTCGTCTCACCGACGACGACGCTCCGGCCGTGCGCCTGCAGCGTGTACGCCACGTCCTCGCCCCCGGAGAACGTGATCGCGCTGGTGAGCACGTAGACCGGGCGGTCCGTGTAGCGCGGCGCGGGAAGGTGCGCGGTCGTCCAGAACTGGCGGGTGGCGCCGGTGGACCGCTCGTAGAAGTCGTTGAGGTGCACCTGATCGTCGGGGAAGAAGTAGCTGCACCACATCGCGGCTCCCTCGGGTGCTCCACCGGCGCATGCGCGCAGGTCCAGGATGAGCGCGGAGCTGAGGGCGACCAGTTGCATGGCCGCGCCGATCGCCTCGGCGCCTTCGTTCGCGTACGCGATGCGCCGCACGTCGATGAGCCCGACATTCCCGTCCAGGTGCTCGACCCGGCGGATGCCCTGGTTCTCCGCCCGGAGCAGCGCGAGGAAGGCGGCCCGTCCTCCGTCCTCGTCCGCTGGATCCAGCGACTGCGGCTGGTCGGACCACAGCAACCGCAGATGCTTGTCCGGGCACGCCTCTTGAAGGTGAGCGGTCACCGTCTCGCAGAGCGCCGGCCCGGCCAGGCCGTCGTACTCGCCCGCCGCGAGACGGCGCCGGATCGCGGCGTCGATGTCCACGACCTTCGCAGGAAAGACGTACCCTGCCTCGATCCGATCCAGGGCCTGTCCGATGATCTGTTCGTTGGTGAGCACGGCGGGCCACGCTAGACCGCGGACAGCCCCACGACCACCGAATTTCGCGCAGCGGGGATCAGCCGATGTCGGCCAACCGTGGCAGCACCTCGTCGCCGAGCCGCTGGGCGAACTCCACCGGGTGCCGATCCGGCGTGACCTGCACCTCGGTGACCCCGAGCGCGGCGTAGGCAGACACCTCGGCCAGGAACCCGTCGGTGTCGTCCAGTGGCGACCGGTCGGCGACCACCGTCTTCTCGATGGTGTCGTAGTCGCGGCCCTCGGTGGCACAGTGCCCGCGCAGGACATCCAGTTTGCGCGCGACGTCGTCGGTGCCGCCGCGACCGAACAGGTTGCAGGCGTCGGCGTACCGGGCCACCAGCAGGAGGGTCTTCTTCTCGCCCCCGCCACCGATCATGATGGGCGGGTGCGGTCGGCTCAACGGCTGCGGCGAGTTGATGGTCTCGGCGAGCTGGTAGTGCTGTCCGTTGAACGGGCCGTCGTCGGCGCTCCACATCTGCAGGCAGATGCGCAGCGTCTCCTCCAGCCGCTCGAACCGCTCGGCCACCGGAACGACCGGCACGCCGAGCCCGAGCTGCTCCCGCTCGTACCAGGACGCGCCGATGCCGAGGCGGGCCCGGCCGCCGGACAGCACGTCGAGGGTCGACACGGTCTTGGCGAGCAACCCCGGGTAGCGGTACATCACACCGGTGACCAGCACACCCAGCGTCATCCGCTGCGTCTTCGCCGCGACGTAGCCCAGCGTGGTGTACGCCTCCAGCATCGGCTCCTCGGCCGCGAACACCGCGTCCATCTGGAAGAAGTGGTCCATCACAGTGAACGACGCGACACCGGCCTGCTCGGCGGTGGTCGCCGCCTCCGCCAGGGTGGGTGCGATCGCGGCCGGGTCGGCCGGGGTGGAGTAGTTCCAGTAGTGCAGCCCGAGCTTCATGTTCGGCACCTCCGCAACGAGCCTAGTGCTCCTCGGCGTCACCGGCATGCGGCTCGGGGACCCCGCCGACCCGGCCCGCGCGACGTCCATTACCGGTTCATGACAATTCGTGGATCACCTGCGGATATCCGGCTGGCAGCTTCTGCTGGGTGATCCAACAGCTGTCTCCCACCAATCCCAGGCCCGCGGGACTGTCACAGCGGGCGGAGTGGGCCGACGCCGCGAAGGGCGCCTGCATCATTCTCGTCGTCCTGTGGCACGTCGTCGTCAAGGACTACCTGCAGATCGACTGGCACATCGGCGTACCGGTGCCGGGCCTGTGGGGCACGTTGGGTGAGCAGTTCCTGCCGCTGCGGATGCCGTTGTTCTTCACCATCTCCGGCGTCTTCGCGGCGAACGCCGCCCAGCGGCCCTGGCGGGTCGTCGCCCGCAGCCGGATCGCCGGGTTCCTCTACCTGTACGCCGTCTGGCTGCTGATCCACACCGCCATCCTCACCGCTGCCCCGCAGCTGCCGACCGACCGCGCCACCTCTGCCCTCGGCCTGCTGGAGCAGCTCACCATCACGCCGTCCAACCTCTGGTACCTGTACGCCCTGGCGGTGTACTTCACGATCGCCAAGGTGACCCGCCGGGCGCCCCGGGCGCTGGTGCTCGTACCCGCCGCTCTGCTGTCCGCCGTCGCCGCCGCCGGCCTGCTCGACACCCCGGGCAACCGCGCCGGTCTCTACCAGAACCTGGTCTTCTTCCTGGCCGGCCTGTACCTGCGGCCGCAGATCCAGCAGTGGGCCGCCACCGCCAGCCGGCGTCGGCTCGCGCTGACCTCCGGCGCCTATGTCCTCGCGCTCGCCGCGATGGCGGTGGCCGGCGCCCAGCAGTGGTTCGGCGTATGGATTGCCGTCTCGGTGGTGGCGGTCGCCTTCGGTGTGACCGCCGCCGCCCGACTGGCTCACTGGCCGGCGATCAGCAGACCGCTGGCTGGGCTCGGCCGCATCACCCTGCCGATCTACGTCGTCCACATGCCGGTTCTGGCCGTACTGCACCGGCTGTTGCTCGTACCGGTTTCCGGCCTGGGTGGGTCCGCTCAGGGCCTGCTCGTGCTCGGATATCCGATTCTGCTGACCGGTCTGGTGATCGGCCTGAGCCTGGCCGTCCACCGCGGGCTCCTGGCGCTTCGCGCGGGGTGGCTGTTCGCGCTGCCCGGGCCGCGACGGGTGGAGGTGGCCGGATGAGCGCCCTGGCCGAGGCGCTGGTCGACCTGGACGCGGTCGCCAGCAACGTGCGGGCCATCACGTCGGTCACCGGCACCAGCCTGATGGCGGTGGTGAAGGCGGACGGGTTCGGTCACGGCGCGGTGCGGGTGGCCCGTGCCGCGCTCCGCGCCGGCGCCACCTGGCTTGGGGTGACCTCGGTGACCGAGGCGCTGGCCCTGCGCGACGCGGGTGTGACAGCACCCACGTTGAGCTGGCTGCACGGGCCGAACGACGACTTCGGTACCTTGATCAAGAGTGGTGTCGACGTCGGTGTGTCGACGACGACGCACCTGCACGCCGTCGCCGACGCGGTCCACCTGCTCGGCGTGCCGGCGATGGTGCAGCTCAAGGCGGACACCGGCCTGTCCCGCAACGGAGCCGCCGGGGACGACTGGCCCGAGTTGGTCGCCTGGGCCCGCAAGTACGAACGGGAGGGCGGGATCCGGGTGCGCGGCGTGTGGTCCCACCTCGTCGACGCGGACCTGCCCGGCGCTCCCGAGTTGAGCCGACAGGTGGCCACCTTCGAGGAGGCCCTGCGGATCGCGCGGTCGGCCGGTCTCGAACCCGATCTCGTCCACCTGGCCAACTCGGCGGCCGCGCTGTCGGCGCCCCGGACCCGCTTCGACCTCTGCCGGATCGGGATCGCGTTGTACGGAGTCGACCCGTTCGGCGCCACCGGCCCGGGCGAGTTCGGCCTGCACGCCGCGATGACCCTGCGCACGAGCGTGATCAACGTCAAACGGGTGCCCACGGGCACGGGCGTCTCCTACGGGCCGGAACACGTGACCGGGGCGCCGACCACGCTGGCGCTGCTGCCGCTCGGTTACGCCGACGGGCTGCCCCGGGCCGCCGGAGGCCGCGCCGAGGTGTGGCTCGGCGGCCGGCGGTGCCCGATCGTCGGGCGCATCGCCATGGACCAGTGCGTGGTCGACGTCGGCGACCTTCCCGTGGCGATCGGCGACCCGGTCGTGGTGTTCGGTCCCGCCGAGGGTGACCAGAGCCCACCGACGGTCGTCGAGTGGGCCCGCTGGGCGGGCACCAACCCGCACGAGATCTTGACCGGCATCGGGGCCCGGGTGGCCCGCGACCACCTCCACGGAAGGGCACGGACCTCATGACGATCCGACTGGCAGTGCTGTACGGCGGGCAGAGCGGCGAGCACGACGTGTCCTGCCGCTCGGCGGCCAGCATCCTCGCCAACCTGGACCGGAAGCGGTACCAGGTCACCGAGGTGCTCATCGACCGCGACGGCGGGTGGCATGTCGGGGGACGCCCGACGCCGCTGCCTGCGGCGCTGCGTGTCCTGCGCGCCCAGGATGTGGTGTTCCCGGCCCTGCACGGCCCGTACGGCGAGGACGGCACAGTGGCGTCGCTGCTGGAATGGCTCGGCGTGCCGTACGTCGGCAACGGTGTCTTCGCCAGTGCCGCCGGAATGGACAAGGGTGTCACCAAGCGGCTGCTCGCCGCGGAGGGCCTGCGGGTCAGCCCGGGAGTGACACTGCGGCCGGGCGAGGAGCTGTCGCCCGACGACCGGCAACGACTGGACCTGCCGGTCTTCGTCAAGCCGGCTCGCGCCGGGTCCAGCCTGGGCGTCGTCAAGGTGGACGACTGGGCGGGAGTTCCCGCCGCTCTGGAACTGGCCCGACAGGTCGACCCGAAGGTGCTCATCGAGCAGGGGGCCCGGGGGCGGGAGATCGACGTGGCGGTCCTCCAACACCCGGACGGCCGGGTGCAGGCCGGCCCACCGCTGGAGATCCGGGTGACCGGTGCCGGTTTCTTCGACTACGACGCGAAGTACGACGGTGGGGCGGTCTTCGAGATCCCCGCCCCGCTCGACGCGGCCACCACCGAGGTGCTCCAGGACCGCGCGATCCGCGCCTTCCAGGCCCTCGACTGTCGCGGCCTGCTGCGGGTCGACTTCTTCCTGCCCGCCGAGGGGTCGTCGGAGCCCATCGTGAACGAGGTCAACACGTTCCCCGGTTTCACCGCCGCGTCGCAGTTCCCACAGATCTGGCAGAAGGCCGGCATCGGGTTCGCCGCCCTGATCGACATCCTGATCTCCGGCGCGCTGGTCGACCGGGATCGGACCAGCCACAGTGGGTTGCCCCGGCCACGAGCGGCCAACCTGGTCTGAGGCGGTGGCCGTGCCCGCTCACCTGATCGGGCACGGCCGGGGCGGTCGGGCGCCGTCGGACCCGACGATGGTGACCGGGGCGGAGCTGTCCGCGAAACCGTCCTGCTGGGCGGCGTCGACGACAGTGCAGATGATCTGGTCGGCCGCGTCGGCCGACAAGGTCCGCACGGCGGTGGTCGTGCGGACCGTGAGACCACCGGCCGGATCGGCCCCCGACGTCACAGTGACCGGGTCGAGCCCGGCCGGAACGTCGCTGGTGAAACCCTGGCGCCGCTCGTTCTCCTCCGGACCGGCGGCGAGCAGGGCGAGCGTGTCGGCGGGCGACGAGTCCACCTTCACCGGGCGCAGGACGAGCACGAGTTCGCCCCGCGCGAGCAGGTAGAGCCCCGTGCCCTGCGCCGGGCCGCTGACCGCCGGGCGACCCCTGATGACCTCGCTGGGCCGTACCCCACAACCAGGCGCGAGCAGCGCGAGCAGCAGTCCACCGGCGAGCAGCGCGCGGCCCGTCCGCCGGCCGGTCACCGGGCACCTCCGGTGTCCGCCGTGTCCCGGGGCAGGCGAAGCGTGAACACCGCGCCTCCGCCGGCGCCGTTGGCCGCGACGAGGCTCCCCCGCCACTCGCCGTGGCGGTGCAGGCGGGCGTTCTCCCAGGAGATGGCGAGGCCGAGGCCGCTTCCCTCGGAGCGGGTCCGCGCGGTGTCGGCCTTGTAGAAGCGGTCGAAGACGTGCGGCAGCACCTCCGGGTCCAGCCCCGGCCCCTCGTCGGTCACCTCGATCGTGATCCAGTCCCGGTCGGCGTCCAGGCGTACGGACACCGGCTCGGCACCGTGCCGGAAGGCGTTGCCGACCAGGTTGGCGACGATGACGTCGAGCCGACGGGGGTCGATTCGGGCCACCACTCCGGGTGGCAGCTCGGTTCGCACCCGGTCCAGCCAGCCCCGGATCCGCAGGGTCGCGGTCACCGCCGCGGCCACGTCCACGTCGTCCAGGGCGAGCCGAGCGGTGCCGGAGTCGAACCTGCTGACCTCGATGAGGTCGTTGACCAGCTGGGTGAGGTTCTGCGTCTCCTGGCTGACCAGCCGGGCGGCCCGCCCCGCGTCCCCGGGCAGGTGGTCCGCCTCCTCGTCCAGCACGTCGGTGACCGCCGTCATCGCGGCCAACGGCGTACGGAGCTCGTGCGAGACGTCGGCCACGAATCGGCGGGCGTCGGACTCCATCCGCCGCAGCTCACCGACCTGCCGCTCCAGCGTGCCCGCGGTGTCGTTGAAGGTGCGCGCCACGTCCGCCAGCTCGTCGGCTCCCCGAACCGCCAGCCGGGTGCTCAGATCGCCCTCACCGAGGCGGCGCGCCGCCCGGCCGAGGTCGCGGACGGGTCGCAGCACGCCGCGGGCGGACAGCAGGGCCAGCAGGACGGCGAGGATCAGGGACAGGCCGCCCGTCATCCACGCCCGGTTGGCGAGGCGGTCGATGCTCTGCTGCTCGGGCGCGAGGTTGCGCACCGAGTAGACCTCCAGCCCGGAGGCCCGGGACGTGCCGTCGGGCCGGTCGAGCTCCAGCTGGGTGCCGATGAGCAGCCAGGGCTGCCCGTCGAGCGAGACACGTTGCCAGGCGATCCTGCCGTCGCCGACCTCCTGCCGCAGCTCGGGGGTGAGCGGGTCGGCGAAATCGGAGCCGCCCCGCGACCGCATGTCCCGGTAGACGACCACCGCGAAGCCCTCCCGGTCGGAGAGACGCTGGGCCAACAGGTCCAGATCGCCCTGGGTCGGCGGAAGCTGGGCGATCGGGTAGATCTTGGTGATCTGGTCGGTCAGCGACATCACCGCGGCGTCCTGCGCCTGTTGGAGGATGACGGTCCGGGCCTGGAAGTAGCTGCCGCTGGCCACGACCGCCGTCGTGGTCACGCCCAGCAACGCGAACGCCAGGAGCAGCCGGACCCGCAGGCCCGAGACTCGGGCGCCGACCCAGCGCCACGGTGTCACAGCGGCCCGAACCGGTATCCGAAGCCGCGCACGGTCTGGATGAAGACCGGTGCCGACGAGTCAGCCTCGATCTTGGCGCGTACCCGCTGGACGCAGGCGTCCACGAGCCGCGAGTCACCGAGATAGCCGTGTTCCCACACCGCCTCCAGCAGTTGCTGGCGGCTGAGCACCTGACCTGGGGTGTGTGAGAGCTCCAGGAGCAGGCGCAGCTCCGTCGGGGCGAGGCTGACCGGCGCCCCGTCCTTGCTGACCACCAGCGCGGCCCGGTCGATGGTCAGCGCGCCGTGCTGTTCCAGGCCGGCCCGCTCGCCACCGGCACGCCGCGACTCGCCACCGGTCCGCCGGAGCACCGCGCGGATGCGTGCCTCCAGCACCCGGGCCTGCACGGGCTTGACCACGTAGTCGTCGGCGCCGGCCTCCAGGCCCGCCACCACGTCCATGTCGTCGTTGCGGGCGGTCAGCATGATGATCGGCAGGTCGCCGAGCTGCCGGATCCGGCGGCAGACCTCGAAGCCGTCCATGCCGGGCAGCATGAGATCGAGGACGACGACGTCGGCCGAGGTGGTGCGCAGCCGCTCCAGGCCCTGCTCCCCCGTCCCCACGGCGTGCACCGTGTGGCCCTGTCGCGTGAGCGCCAGCTGAAGCCCGTCGCGCACCGTCTGGTGGTCTTCGATCAGCAGGACCTGGGACATGTCGTCAAGTATCCCATCATGAGATCTTTTGGGGTTCGGCCACTGGTTGCGGTGGCCCGCCACGGCGCGCGGAGAGCGGGACCGCGAAATCGGCCGAACGCACCAGGAACACCACCGAACCCACCAGGAACACCGTGGACGCGCCGGCCGCCACGATGGCGACGAGCGCCCCACGCTGCACCGACGCGGCCAGGCCGGGCACGCCGACCACCAGTGCCCAGACCAGCACGACCAGCGCGAGCGCCGCCTCGGCCAACCTGCGCCACAGACCGCCACCGTCGGGCCCGCCGACCCTGTCGTGGTCGCCACGCCAACCGGCCAGCAAGGCCGCGGCCAGGCAGAACAACGCCACACCCAGCAGTAAGCCGCCGAGCGCGTCACTGAACCGGTGCCAGCCCGCGATCATCGTGGCCGCCGCGATCACCGAGACACCTGCCGCGCCCGGCACCACGAGCCAGCGTCGGGCCCACCCGGGCAGGACCAGCATGAACGCCAGCAGCAGTGTCGTCGCCGCCGCGACGTGGCCGCTGGGGAAGCTGTTGTGGGTGGTCGAACTCTCGACCTGGAGGTCCGGGCGGGGCAACGCCGACTTCACCGCACCGGCCACCACCACCGCGCAGAGGACCATGCCCACGCCGACGATGCCCGCCACCAGCCGGCGGCGGAGCACACCCACCAGCAGCATCGCGCCGAGCAGGGCAGCGAGCAGTGTCGGGCTGCCGAACGTGGCCAGCACGGTCTTGGCCGGACCCACCAGGACGGTCTGCTGCTCGTACCCCCCGCCACGCTCCGCCCTCGGTAGGAGCACTCCGTCCAGCCACTGACCGGGGTACGTCCGCACGAAGACGGTGGCGGTGAGGGTCAGGGCGAGCAGACAGCACAGCGCCACCGCGAGCAGCCGGAGACCGAGAGGCGCCGCCGCGTGGGCGTGCGGCAGCGGTCGCGCCGGCTGCGGACCGGGCGTCGACCGCCCGACGGGGTACGACGATCCGATGGACATGCCGACCATGCTCGCCCCGGCAGGTCCGTACGCCGTACTCGAATTGTCTTGGTTCTGTCACAACCGCCCCCGGCGCTTCCGGAAAGCGGATCGTCGGCGGTAGGGCCGGGTGGGCCCGGACGAGGCAGCGGGATTCACATGCCTGCATGCAACGATGTTTTACCCAGCCGAGATCAGCCACCACTAGGGTCAGGACGCCGATCGATGTCTGGTCGACGGTGCAGGACATCCATCCGGAGTGAGTTGGGGAACCGGAAGGGGTTGGGGAATGCAGGAAATTCCAGTCGCCAGCCTGGTCATCGGCATCGCGTCCTCGCCGGCCGAACGCCGACACCTGGCTCGGCTGCTCGGCGGCAGTGACGCCTTTCTGATCGTCTCGAACGTCGACCAGGCCCGAGAGTTCCTCGGGGTGATCGAGGCACCTCCGGTCGCGGCCCCGCAGGCCGTCGCCGTGCTCGCCGAGGTGGCGCCCAGCCCGCAGTCGCCGCCACCGGATCTGGCCGTCGACTCCGACCGCCGGGTGCTGCGGTGGCGCGACCAGGAGATCGACCTGACCCGGTTGGAGCACGACGTCCTGCTCTGCCTGGTGCACGCGCCCGGGCAGATCTGGACCTACGAGCGTCTGCACCTCGAGGTCTGGGGCAACCGGCACCTCGGCCGTAACTCCGACATGCACTCGGTGGTCCGCCGGGTGCGCGGCAAGCTCGCGCGTCTCAACGCCGCGACGACGATCCACTCGGTACGCGGGGTCGGCTTCCGCCTCGCCCCGATCTAGGACGTCGGCGGCCCGCGGGCCCCTCGTTCATCGGCGGGAGGATCAGCGGTCCTGGACGCGGCTGAGGAAGCGTGCGCCGATCTCGGTGACGTCCTCGGTGGTCCAGTCGAGAGCGGGATCGGCGACGGTGATCTCGGTCATCGCCATGCCGGGCACGTCCGTCTCCTGCCAGCCGGCGGCGAACCACACCTTCTCGTCCTCCGCGAGCGCCAGCGCGGCGTCATCGAGCGCCTGCGCCGGATGCGGCAGGAACAGGCGGAATCTCTGGGTGTGCGGAGGCTCCGGGTACACCAACGCGCCGGGCAGGGCGGCGAGCGCCGTGGCGACGGTCCGTGCGTGTCGCACGTACTCGGGGATGCGGGGCAACTCCCGGTCGAGACCGGCGAGCGCGCTCAGGGCGGCCGGCCACTGCTGGAACACCTGACCGCCGTAGCGGTGCCGCCAGACGCGGGCGTAGGAGGCGAGCTGCTCGGTGCCCGCGAGCGCCGCGCCGCTGAGACCGCCGATCGTCTTGTAGAACGAGACGTAGGTGCTGTCGGCGAGGTCGGCGATCTCGCTGAGGGTGTGCGCCAGATAGGGGGTGGATTCCCACAGTCGGGCGCCGTCGAGGTGGAGGCGGGCGCCGATGGAGTGCGCGGCGGCGGACGCGGCGGCGAGTTCGTCCCAGGTGGGGAGGACGAAGCCGGCGTCGCGCAGCGGGAGTTCGATGACGACGCTGCTCACGGGGTCGGCGAGCGCGCTGATCTCGGCGGCGGTGGGGTTTCGGGGTTCGGTGGTCGGCCAGGTGCTGCGCAGCCCGCTCAGGTTGGCGTAGGCATGCCGTTCGTGCACCTCCAGGTGGCCGAGCGGGTGGAGAGCCACCGTCGGGTGTCCGCTGTGCTCGGCGCCGTAACGCAGCGCGACCTGCTGTGCCATCGTGCCGGTCGGGAAGAAGACGGCGGCCTCGGTGCCCAACAGCTCCGCCACGCGTTCCTCCAGCGTGGTGACCGGGCCGTCGCCGTAGAAGTCGGGCTGGCCATCCAGGTCGCCGCCCGCGGCCAGGTCGGCGAGCCGCTCACGCATGGTCGCGGGCCGGCTGCCGGACAGGATTCGGTCGCAGGCGCGCTGGGCGGCCAGCCGACGCTGCCGTGTGTTGTGGGACATCGGCGGATCTTCGCACTTCAGCGCGCGAGGACCAATCAGTTTGCCGACGGCGGGCGAGCGGTGTCGGCCCGCGACGACCCTCCGGACGCGGTCCGGCCCGCCTGGTCGGTGACCAGGCGGGCCGGAGTTGTGCGCTACCGCTCAGACGTCAGCACTTGATGGGCGCCAACCCGAAGTTCTCCACCGTCGGAGCGGCGGTGGCGATCTTCGTCTGACGGGTCTGGGGCTTCCAGCCGTCCTTGGCGACGATCATGGTGAGCGGGTTGTTGCGGCGGTCCATCCAGTAGGCGTACCTGCCCTCGGCATCGGTGGCGAAGGTGTACGACGCCGCCCACGAGTCGACCTGGACGACCGCGCCGGTGAGCGGCGAGGTCGCACCCTGGCAGCTGGTGCCGGTGACCGTACCCATGAGCTTGCCCCAGGTCTTCGGGGGGTTCGCGGTCATGGTCACCGCGACCGGTGCCACCGAGTACGGGGTGTTCTCCGAGATCCCGACCGAGCCGGAGTAGGTGCCCGGCTGGTCCACGTTCGCCGTCATTCCGACGGTGACAGTGACCTTCGCGCCCGGCGCGAGGGTGGCCGACGACTTGTCGATGGTCATCCAGCTGACGTCGGCCGCCGACTCGGCGCACCCCTCGAAGCCCGGAAGCACCTCACTGTTGGCCGCCGCGTTGAAGCTGCCGGACGAACCGCCGATCTTGTAGAAGCCGCACGCCGCACCACCGCGGTAGCGGGCCGTGTTGGCGTTCGGCAGGTTGGACCACGAGCCGGCGGCCGGGTCGAAGGCGAAGCCGGCGTTGCTGATGGCCCCACCCTGCGAGCCACCGACGACGAGCAGCTTGCCGTTGGCGACGGCGTACGAGCTGGCCCAGTTGTCGGCCGGCGCGTCGGCGATCGCCGTCCAGGTGTTGGCACCCGGGTCGAAGGCGTAGCTGGACTTCTGCGAGGCGGAACCGTCGTTGCCGCCGGTGCAGTAGAGGATGCCGTCGATCCCGCCGCAGGAGGCGAAGGCCACCGACTTCGGGTAGTTGGCCATCGTCTCCCACGTGTTCCCGGCCGGGTCGTACCGGACGACGCTGTTCGACATCGGCAGGCACTCCGCGGTGGTGCAGCCACCGACGGCGTACAGCTTGCCGTCGACGACGGCCTGACCGGCCGCGGCCCGTGGCGCCGGGTTGTCGGCCAGCTCCGTCCAGGTGTTGGCCCCCGGGTCGTACGACCAGGTGGCGGAGTCCGGGCCGGCGTCGCCCCAGCCACCGGTAGCGATGATCTTCCCGTCCGCGACACCCACGGTCAGGGCGTTGCGGGCACCCGGAAGGTCGGCGATCGCCGTCCAGGCCTGGGCGGCCGGGTCGTAGGCGTAGGCCTTCGCGGTGGAGGCGCTACCGTCGCCACCACCGAGCGAGTACACCTTGCCGTCCAGGTGCACCACCCGGTTGTCCATGATCGCGGACGGGTAGTTGGCGATGTCGGTCCACGGTGCCGCGTTCGGGCCGACCCCGGCGACGGCGGCCTTGGCGAACTTGCCGGATGCCTTGGCGGCGAACGACGTCGGGGCGTTGAGCCGCTGCTCCGGCGCGCCACTGGCCCCGAGCACCTGTTGCCTGGTGACAGTGGACCCGTCCGCGCGGAGGAGTTCGAACCCGTTGTCCCGCTCGCTGAACTTCACCTCGACCGGCGCGCCGCCGGTGTTGGTCACCGTGAACGTCTTGCTGGCCTTGCCGTTGGGCATCTGGAGCGTCGCGCTCAACTGCGTCGGCGTCACCGACAGTCGACCGGCCGCGAGCTGGAAGTTCGCCACGGTCGCCCAGTCGGCCTCGACGTCGACCTGCTTGGTCTGGCTGACGTAGTTGCCGGCGCTGGCGGTGAACGGGTGCGTGCCGGTCACCGTCGAGTAGATCCAGTAGAAGCCGTCGGCCAGCCCCGGGTCGTCCGGGGTCGCCACGGTGACGGCCTTCTCGGCGGGCCGGTCCTTGCTGGTGACGGTAGCGCCGTTGACGTAGCTGTTGTCGTTCTTGTCGCGGACGTTACCGACGACCAGACCGCCGTCGACCGGCACGCAGGTGACCTGGCTGCCGATCAGCACGTTGTCGACCTCCCACCACCACTCGTACGAGGCGTCGTAGTAGCGGAACCGCACCTGCACCTGCGCCTGGCCGGCCGCCTGCGGGATCGGGATCTCGGTCACCTTCGGTCCCCGGACGTCGGTCTCCTGCCGGAGCAGGTTGGTCCAGGTGGTGCCACCGTCGATGCTCAGATCGACGTCGGCGGTGTCGTCGGCCAGCTGGTTGAAGTCCTGGTTGAACCGGACGACCGGGGCCGTCACACCGGTCAGGTCGACCACCGGGCTGACCAGCGAGGTGTCCTGGCTGCTGCCCGCGCCGTACGCGTCGCTGTCGATCATCGCGAAGTTGCCGGTGCCGCCGGTCAGGTTGCCCCGGTCGCCGTCGTCGGTGAACTTCCAGACCTGACCGCTGCCCGCGTTGTCCACGACGGTCCAGCCGGCCGGCGTGGTCGTGCCGTCGAAGGTCTCGTACTCACCGTCCGAGCCGAACGTGTATCCGGGGGCGGTGGTGCAGGTGGTGGTGTCCACCGGCACGGCGACGTTGGCGGTGACGTTGCCGGAACCGACCACGACCTCCTTGGTGACGGTCTGGTAGCCCGGGTACTGCGACTCGTACTTCAGGGTGTACGTCTGCCCGGCCGGCAGCGAGATGCTGTAACGGCCGTTCGACGGGGTGGTGTAGTCGTAGACGCCGGACACGCCCGTGACGGTCACCTTCGCGTACAACGGCCACCCGTGGCCGGAGCCGTCGGTGACCGCGCCGGTGACGTTGACACTCGGCACCGGCGTCAACGCGACGGTAAGCGTCGTGGTCGCGCCCTTGGTGACCGTCGCCGGCTTCGTGGTGCTGGCGTAGCCGAAGGCCGCCACGGCGACCTGGTAGTCACCGATGGGCAGCTGGGTCGAGAACTTGCCGTCCGCTCCGGTGGTCAGCTCACGGGCGCTCGGGCCGGTGAGGGTGAGGGTCGCGCCGGCGATCGGGGCGCCGGTGGCCGCGTCGGTGACCGTGCCGGCCAGGGTGCCGATGTCGCCGGTCGGAGCGGCGTTGAGCAACGCGAGTGCGTCGAGCCGGCCCTCTCCGTAGACGTTGTTGTCGGCCGCGGTGCCACCGCACTGGTCGTCGGCCTTGTCGACGGCCGCGCCGTTGAGCAGCGCGCGGGTCGCGTCCACGTCACCGATGAGCGACGGGGCCGCCGAGTACAGCAGCGCGATCGCGCCCGCGAGGTGCGGCGCGGCCATCGAGGTGCCGCTGATGCTGCCGTAGGAGTTGCCGGGAATGCTCGACCGGACGTTCACACCGGGGGCCGAGATGTTGGGCTTGATCTCGCCGTTCTGCCCGGTGCCCCGGGCGGAGAAGCCGGCGATGTTGTTGTTGACGTCGTACGCGCCGGTCGAGTAGTTGCTGGCGAGGCTGCCCGGCGAGCCGCTGGTCTGGCATGCCGGTCCGCTGTTGCCGTTGGACCAGACACCGAAGATCCCGGACGCGGTCCAGGCGTTGGTCACGTCCTCCATGAAGGGCTCGTTGGACGGGTCCCGGGTGCCCCAGGAGTTGTTGATGACGTTCGGTCGCTTGCTCGCGTCCGCGTTCTGGCCGTTGAGGTCCAGTGGTTCGAGCATCCACTGACCGGATTCGATCAGAGCGGCGTCGCTGGGGCAGCAACCGTTCGCCGAGATCCACCTGACCCCGGGGGCGACACCGATCTGGTTCGCGCCGTCGGATCCGGCCATGGTGCCCATCGTGTGCGTACCGTGGCCGTCGTCGTCGCAGGGGGCGGTCGCGCAGGTGCCGGCGGCGTCGAACCAGTTGTAGTTGTGGTCGAACGTCCCGTCGCCGTTGTTGCCGCGGTAGGAGTTCACCAGCGCCGGGTGGTCGAACTGGACACCGCTGTCGATGCTCGCGATCGTGATGCCCTCGCCCTTGACGCCGTACTGGGACCAGACGTCGTCGGCGTTGATGTTGGCGACGCCCCACTCGAGGGCGTTCACGGTCTTCTCGTCGGTGCCCTTGGTGGTCTCGGGCACCTTGTAGGCAACCGGGGCGTAGAGGCCCTCGACCTCCGAGTGGCCGGCGAACCTCTGCGCCATCGCGAGCGAGCCGCTGCTCACCTTGATCGCGTTGGTGGCCCAGAAGGTCTGGTACTTCGCGCCCGAGCTGTCGAGGTCGGCCCGAATCTTGCCCTGGCTCGCCGCGGCGGTCTTGCGCAGAGCGTCCGCAACAGCGGTGCCACGCTTCGACCAGTCCTTGATGGCGCTGGCCTTGCTGAGGTCCGCCCGGTCCTTGAACCGGATCCAGAAGTCCCCTTCACTCTTGGCCTGGAGCTGCCTGGCGAGCTCCGGTCGGATCTTGTCGCCGGTCGGGGCGCCCGCCCCCATCCCGCCGCCCGGCGCGGCCTGCGCGCCCGAGCCCATGGTGGCCAAGCATGTCGCGGCGAGGATCGTCGCCGCCCCGGCGCTCACCAGTGATCTGGCTGCGCGCCGCCATTGTGGACGTCTGAACATCGGTGCTGCCTCCCTCAGAACGACCCAGGGTGAAAATGGGCCATGGTGGACCTCCCCCATGCACCGCGCGGGTCACGCCGGTTGCCCGAGTGGACACTATGATCGAGAAGAAAGGACGATCAAGAACTTGCCGTGAGCAACTTGTCGCTAAGAGTTGCCCTGCTGGCGGCGCGCTTGCCAATCATTGTCAGGACCATGACGAGAGTTGGGCAGGGATGCCCATCGATCCCGGGCGGTGCTGTGGCCGAGGACGACGAGGCAACGTTGAACAGGGGTGATCCGGCCGACGAGCCGTTCCCGCTGCTGATCGCGGTGACCTCGTCGCCGGCCGAGCGCATCCGGCTCGCGGAGCGCCTCGACGGCATCGCGCCACTGCTGCTGGTGGCCGACCTCGACGAGCTACGCCGGCTGATCGCCGCCCCGCAGCAGGTGGCCGCCGCCGCGTCCGAGCCGCCGCCGGTCGCCGCCCTGGTGATCGACTCGTCCCGCTCCAGCGCCCGCTGCGGTGATCGCGAAATCGATCTCACCCGCCTGGAACACGACCTGTTGACCTGCCTGATCACCGAGCCGGCCCGGGTCTGGAGCTACGCGGAGTTGCACCGGTCGGTCTGGGGTGACGAGGGGCGCGAACGCAAGGCGGACGTGCAGTCGCTCGTGAAGCGGCTGCGCCGCAAGCTGCACGACCTCGGCACCGGGGCCACCATCGACGTCGTTCGAGGGGTGGGGCTCCGGCTGACCGACCACCAGCAGGCGCGGGTCGAACGGGCCTGACGGCACGAACGCCCCTGCCGCTCCACCGGGCGACGGGTCAGATCAGCCCGGCCCGCGCCCACAGCAGACGCCCCGGCCCGGCCACCAGGCCGACGCCCGCCAGGTTGGCGTGCACCCGCTCCGCCGACCAGCGCAGGGTGGCACGCCAGTGCGGATTGGCGCGGGCAGCGGCACGACCGACCGCCGGTGGGATGCCCACCGCCGCGTACGCGTCGGGATGGACCAGGCGGTTCGCGATCGTGTAGGCGGCGCGACCAACCAACAGCCGGGCGTACGCCATGCCCGCCGGGCCGGTGGCCTCGACGGCGGCGGCCAGTTCCTCACGGGCGAACCGGACGTGTCGCGCCTCCTCGACCACGTGGATGCGGGAGACCATCCGGATGAGCGGCTGGAGCGACTCGTCCGCCATGATCTCGCGCTGGAACGCGTCGAGGATCTCCTCCGCGATGAGGATCGCGGCGTACATCCGGGGGCCGCTGGCGGTGGCCTTGAGGAAGCGCCCGAGGTGGTGGTCGACAGTGCTCGCGCGGTAGACCGGACAACCCATCGCCTCGATCAGCCGGCCAAACATGATGGAGTGCCGGCACTCGTCGGCGACCTCGGTCAACGCGTACTGGGCCTGCCGACTGGTCGGGTCGGCGCGGTAGTACTCCCGGATCAGCATCTGCATGAGGATCGTCTCGAACCACAGCCCGGCGCTGGCCGCGCTGGCCACCTCGTGCTTGGTGAGCTCGACGCGCTGCTCCTCGCTGAGCTGCTCCCACAGTGGCGTGCCGTAGAGGCTGCTGCGCTGCGGCGGGAGCCAGTAGGCGCCGGGGGTGTGCGGGGCGTCCCAGTCGATTTCGACTGTGGGGTCGTAGCTGGTCCGCAGTGAGGACGTGAGTAGTCGCTCGGCGACCGCCGCACGCCCGGTATCCGCCGCCTCCATGGCTCCTCCATATTGACGTGACGACCGGTAACTGTTACGAGTAGTAGCATGCAATCGCCGCTCACCGATGTCAATGCATCCGACCCGCCGGTCACGCCCCCCGACGGCGGTCCGAAGGCGAAGGGCAACGGCCGCCGGGACCGCTGGGCAGACCATCGTGAGCAACGGCGGCAGGAGTTGGTCGGGGCTGCCGTGCAGGCGCTGCTGCGGCACGGGCCGGACGTCGACATGGAACAGGTCGCCGCCACAGCAGGCGTCAGCAAACCGGTCCTGTACCGCTACTTCGCCGACAAGTCGCAGCTCTGGGTCGCGGTCAGCGAGGTGGTGGCGGCCCGGGTGGTCGACGCCATCGCGCCGGCGATCGAGCAGGTCCGCGAGGAGCGTGACCTGGTCGAGGCGACGATCGACGCGTACCTCGGGGTGATCGAGTCACAGCCCACGCTCTACCGGTTCCTGATGCGACAGTCCGGCCAACCCGGCATCCACCAGGTGGTCGCCGGCACCAGCCGACAGGTGGCCGCCGGGCTGGCCCGGGTGATCGGTGACCGCCTGCGGGCTCTGGGCCTGGACGCCGGCCCGGCGGAGCCGTGGGCGTACGGCCTGGTGGGTTTCGTGCAGGCGGTCGGCGACTGGTGGACCACGCACGGCCAGCCGATCAGCCGGGCCGCTCTCACCGACTACCTGACCGCTCTGCTGTGGAGCGGCATCGAGGGGGTACGGGCCAGCGCCGACCTGCCGCACGAGCTCACCCGCGCCCACGAGCGGATCGTGCCGTGAGCTACCACGGCCCGGCGGGTGTCGAGGGCACCTCGGTCCGGGTGCACCTCAGCGGGCGGTGGGAGCCGGTCGACGGCCGCTTCCACTGGGGTGGGCGGATCGAGCCCGAGCCACGGGTGGCCCACCTGCTGCGCTCCGGCCGACGCGACGTCGAGGTGCGCATCGCCGACCGCGTCCGGGCCGCCCGACTGGCCGAGGTCGACCCGTGGGGCGGCGTACGAATCACCGGCGTGGGCGATCCGCCCTGGCCGCCCGTGGCCGACCCGACTTCCGCGCCCGAGCACACGGAGGAGTGAATGGAGACAGACGTTGCCATCATCGGCGCCGGCTTCGGTGGCCTGGGCGCCGCCATCCGCCTCCAGCGGGCCGGCTTCACCGACTTCCTCGTCTTCGACCGGGGTGAGGACGTCGGCGGCACCTGGCGTGACAACACCTACCCGGGCTGCGCCTGCGACGTCCCGTCGCACCTCTACTCGTTCTCCTTCGCCCCCAACCCCCGCTGGTCGAACACGTTCTCCGGTCAGCCGGAGATCTGGGACTACCTGCGGGGCTGCGTCGACCGCTTCGGGATCCGCCCGAGGTTGCGGTTGCGCCACGAGGTGCACGAGGCGAGGTGGGACGACCAGCGCCAACGCTGGCTGCTGCGCACCTCCGGCGGCGACCACAGCGCCCGCGTCCTGATCTGTGCCGCCGGCCCGCTCAGCGACCCGGCCATCCCCGACCTGCCCGGGATCGACGGGTTCGCCGGCACGGTGTTCCACTCCGCCCGTTGGCGGCACGACCACGATCTGACCGGCCGGCGCGTCGCGGTGATCGGCACCGGCGCCTCGGCCGTCCAGTTCGTGCCACAGATCCAGCCGACGGTCGAGAAGCTGACGCTCTTCCAGCGCACCCCCGCGTGGATCATGCCGAGGTTGTCCCGCCGGATCAGCGGGGTCGAGCAGGCCGCGTTCCGCACCGTGCCCGGCGCGCAACGGGCCGCCCGGGCAGGGCTCTATCTGGTACGCGAGGGCATGGGCCTGGGCTTCCTGCACCCGGCGGTCAACCGCCTCGCCTCGCGCCTGTCCCTGCGTACGCTGCGGCGTCAGGTCTCCGACCCGCACCTGCGGGACAAGCTCACTCCCCGCTACGCGATGGGCTGCAAGCGGGTGCTGATCTCCAACGACTACTGGCCGTCGCTCACCCGACCGAACGTCGACGTGGTCACCGCCGGCATCGCTCGGATCGTGCCGGACGGCCTCGTCACCGACGACGACGTCCATCACCCGGCGGACACGATCATTTTCGGCACCGGCTTCCACGTCACCGACTCCCCCGTCGTCCGACGCATCCACGGTCGGGGTGGGCGCAGCCTGGCAGATGCGTGGACCCCCAGCATGCACGCGTACCGGGGCACGACCATCGCTGGCTTCCCCAACCTGTTCTTCCTGCTCGGCCCGAACACCGGGCTCGGGCACACCTCCGTGGTGCTGATGATTGAGGCACAGCTGCACCTGGTGCTCGCGGCACTGCGTCACATGCGGGCCAAGGGCATCGGGGCCATCGAGCCCACCGGTGACGCGCAACGGCGCTGGACCGAGCGGGTCGATCAGAAGATGACCGGCACCGTGTGGGAGACCGGCTGTCAGAGCTGGTATCTCGACAGCACCGGCCGCAACACCACCATCTGGCCAGGCTTCGCCACCAGCTTCCGGATGCGGCTGCGCCGGTTCCGCCCGGCCGACTACCAGGTCGCCACGCCCGGGAACACCCCCAACGACGCGGAACGGGAGCACGCCGATGCGGTATGACCTGGCGGGCAGGACAGTGCTCATCACCGGCGCGGCGCGCGGCATCGGGGCGCAGATGGCCCGCGAGGCGGTCGCGCGGGGCGCCCAGGTCGCCGTCGTTGGTCTGGAGGGCGAGCTGCTCAAGCAGCTCGGTGCCGACCTCGACGCGCACTGGTACGAGTGTGACGTCACCGACCAGGCGGCGTTGGACGCGGCGGTCGCCTCCACTGTCGACCGCTTCGGTGGCATCGACGTTGTCGTGGCCAACGCGGGCATCGCGAACCTCGGCACCGTCGCCGTGGGGCCGGTCGACGCGCTGGTCCGTACCGTCGAGGTGAACCTCTGCGGCGCGATCCGCACGGTCAGCGCGGCGCTGCCGCACGTCACCGCCGCCCGTGGCCACGTCCTGATCATCTCGTCGGCCGCCGCTTTCACGGCGATGCCCGGGATGGCGGCCTACTGCGCGTCCAAGGCGGGTGTGGAGCAGTTCGCCAACGTGCTGCGCCTGGAGACCCGCTCACGCGGCGTCACCGTCGGCACGGCGCATCCGATCTGGATCGACACCGACCTGGTCCGCGACATCCGTGACGACCTGGCGTCGTTCCGCGCCACGCTGCGCCGGTTGCCGTGGCCGCTGTCCACCGTCGTCCCGGTCGAGCAGTGCGTCGAGGCCCTGCTCCGGGGCATCGAGCGCCGCAAACGCAAGGTGTACGTGCCACGATCGCTCGCCATGGTGCAGGCGCTGCGGCCGGTGGTGCTGAGCGGCCTCTCGGACACGTTGATCACCCGCTTCGGTGGCCAGACCATGGTCGGCCAGATGGAAGACGAGGTACGCCAGCTCGGGCGTTCCTTCGGCAGGACGTCGGTGGGAGGGCAGTCATGAGCATTCATTTCCGACGTGCGGGCAGCGGCGAGCCCCTCCTGCTCATCCACGGCATCGGTCACCGCCATCAGGCGTGGGAGCCGGTGTTCGAGCGGCTCACCGCCCACCACGAGGTGATCGCGCTCGACCTGCCCGGATTCGGGAACTCTCCGGTGCCGGGCACCGGCATGCCCGCCGACATGGCCGCCACCGTGGCCGGGGTCCTGCCGGTCCTGACGGAGTGGGGGCTGGAGCGTCCGCACGTCGCCGGCTACAGCCTCGGTGGGGCGATCGCCCTGGAGCTTGCGGCGACGGGGGCGGCCGCCTCGGCCACCGCCTTCTCCCCCGCCGGTTTCTTCACCCCGGCTGAGCGCCGGCGGGCGCTGGCCATCCTCCGGATGCTGCGGGCCAACTCGTACCTGCCCACCCCGATCATGCGGGTCGCGCTGCGCTCGGCGTACCTACGGGCGTTGTGCTTCGCGCCGCTGATGGCCCGCCCGACCCTGCTGGACGTCGAGCGCGCGCTGGGTGACGCGCTCGCCCTGCGACGGGGGCTCGGCTTCAACGCCGTGGCCCGAGCCGCCCGCGACTATCGCTTCGACTGCCTTCGGCTGTCCGACCCGACGGTGCCGGTGACCATCGGCTGGGGCGACCGCGACCGGATCTTCGGCGTCCACCAGGCCGAGCGCGCCCGGGCGGGCCTGCCGGCGGCACGGGTGGTGACGCTGCCCAGGTGCGGGCACGTCCCGATGAGCGACGACCCGGACCTGGTCGCCGGGCTCATCCTGGAGACCACCGGCGCCGTGCCCCGCACCGAGCGACCGATCCGTCCGGCTCCGACCAGCATCGCGAGTCAGGAAGATCACTTCACACTCTAAAAACTTGCAGGCTGTGCAAGTTCGCTCCTAATCTCGCTCGCGTGACCGACACCGACCAAGCCGCGCCCGGGCGTCGCGACCGCAAGAAGGCGCAGACGCGGGCCGCGCTGACCGCCGCCGCGCTGCGGCTGGTCGCCGAACGCGGCCTGGAGCACGTGACGGTGGAGGAGATCAGCGAGGCCGCGGACGTGTCCTCGCGGACCTTCTTCAACTACTTCACCTGCAAGGACGAGGCACTCACCGACGATCCGGCGCTCGACGGCAACCCGGTCGTGGCGCGTCTGGCGGCCGCCCCTGCGCAGGTGCCGACATTGCAGGCCGTCCGACTGGCCCTCGACGAGGCGATCGACACGATCCAGGCCGACCGGGAGTTGTGGCGGCTGCGGCTGGCGGTCATCACCCAGAACCCCGCGCTGCTGCCCCGGCTGGTGTCCGGCAACATCGCGACGGAGCGAGCGATGGTCTCGGTCATCGCCACCCGCCTCGGCGTAGGCCCCGACCACGGCCTCCCGCCGCTCATCACCGCTGTCACCAGTGCTGCCTTCCACACCGCGATGCTGCGCTGGTCCGCCGGCGACGACACCCGCCCCCTGCGCGACTACGTGGACGAGGCGTTCGCCGCTATCGCCGCCGGGCTGCCGGATCCGCCGTCCCCCTCCTGATAAGCCACTGCCCGCCCCGCCGCACCAGCTGCGGGGCCAGTCACCCCGCCACAAACCCGCCGAGGGAGCGTCAATGACCACCACCGTCCCGCCCGCCGACACCGCCGAGGTCGGCACGCGCATGTCGCGTCGGGAGGTTCTCCAGGCCCTTTCCGGCCTGATGGTCGGCATGTTCGTGTCCATCCTCGCCTCCACGGTGGTGGCGAACGCGCTGCCGCGGATCATCGCGGATCTGAACGGCAGCCAGACCGTCTACACCTGGATCGTCACCAGCGAACTGCTCGCCATGACGGCGACGGTGCCGCTGTGGGGCAAGATGGCCGACCTGTACAGCAAGAAGCTGCTGATCCAACTCTCGCTGGGCCTGTTCGTGGTGGGTTCGCTCATCGCGGGCTTCACGCCGAACGTCGAGGTGCTGCTGCTCAGCCGTGTCGTCCAGGGCATCGGCGCCGGCGGCATGACGGCGCTGGCCACGATCGTCATGGCGGCGATGATCCCGCCCCGTGAGCTGGGCCGCTACGCCGGCATCTTCGGCGCGGTCTTCGGTGTGGGCACCATCGCCGGTCCGCTGATCGGTGGCCTGCTCGTGGACACGTCGTGGCTGGGCTGGCGGTGGTGCTTCCTGATCGGCGTCCCGTTCAGCATCATCTCCATCGCCCTGCTCCAGCGCACCCTGCACCTGCCGGTCATCCGCCGCAAGGCAAAGATCGACTGGCTGGGCGCCCTGCTCATCACCTCTGGTGTCTCCACGCTGCTGATCTGGTCGTCCCTGGCCGGGAACAAGTTCGAGTGGGCCTCCGGCTGGACGGCCCTGATGGTCGTCGGCGGTCTGGTCCTGCTGGCGCTGGCCGTGCTCGTCGAATCTCGCGCCGAGGAGCCGATCGTCCCACTGGGCATCTTCCGTAACCGCACGGTTTCCCTGGCCACGATCGCCAGCGTGCTGGTCGGTGTCGCGCTGTTCGGCGGCACCGTCTTCCTGTCCCAGTACTTCCAGATCTCGCTGGGCAAGTCACCCACCGTCGCGGGCCTGATGAGCCTTCCGATGATCTTCGGCCTGCTCGTCTCGTCGACGGTCGCCGGACAGCTCATCACCAAGTACGGCCGGTGGAAGGCATACCTGGTGGCCGGCGCCGCGGTGATGAGCGTCGGGATGCTGCTCCTGGGCACCATCGACGCCAACACCAGCGTCCTCGTGCTGTCGATCTACATGGCCGTGCTGGGCGTCGGCGTCGGCATGCTCATGCAGAACCTCGTGCTGGCCGCACAGAACGACGTACCGGCCCACGAGCTCGGCGTCACCACCTCCGTGCTGACGTTCTTCCGCAGCATGGGCGGCGCCATCGGGGTCAGCGCCCTCGGCGCGGTCCTGGCGAACCGGGTGGCCTCGCTGACCGCCGAGCGGCTCGGCCCGGCGGCGACGGCCGGCGGTGGCTCCGCCGAGGTGCCCGACCTGTCCACCCTGCCCGAGCCGGTGCTGCGCATCGTGCAGGATGTGTACGGCATCGCCACCGCGGATCTCTTCCTGGTCGGCGCGCCGTTCGCGCTGCTCGCGCTGATCGTCGTGCTGTTCATCAGGGAGAAGCCGCTGCACACCCTCAGCGGGGAGGAACGACGCGTCCAGGAGGAGGCGGCCGCGAAGGCCGCGATCCACTGAGCGGTACGACAGCAGTCGGGGGCGGGCCGGTGGGCCTGCCCCCGTTCTGTTTCCACCTCCCGCCGCGTTTTTCGGTAATGACGTGGCGTGAACCAGCCGACACGTAACGTGAGGTGAAGCCGGTAATCGGCTGACGCCAGACGTGCGCCGGGCCGCCACTGCGGCGGCGCCGCTCGGCCAACTGCCGGGTCGGGACAGCTCGGCAACGTCGCGGCCTACTCAGCCGCAGGAGGTGTGGACGATGCCCATGCTGTCGGTCTTCGATCCCCGGCACACTGTCGCTCCCCCGGGATACAGCCGCTGGCTCATCCCGACCGCGGCACTGGCGGTGCACGTCTGCATCGGCCAGGTCTACGCGACGAGTGTCTACAAGAACTCCCTCATCGCGCACTTCGACACCAGTCAGACGGCGATCGGCGCGATCTTCAGTATCGCCATCGTCATGCTGGGTTCGTCCGCGGCGGTGGGTGGCCGTTGGGTGGAGCGGAACGGGCCACGCCGGGCGATGTTCGTCTCGGCGTGCTTCTGGGCCGTCGGGTTCCTGGTCGGCGCGCTCGGCATCGCGACCCAGCAGCTGTGGCTGCTCTACCTCGGGTACGGCGTCATCGGCGGCATCGGGCTCGGCATCGGTTACATCTCGCCCGTCTCGACCCTGATCAAGTGGTTCCCGGACCGCCCCGGCCTGGCCACCGGTCTGGCCATCATGGGGTTCGGCGGTGGCGCCCTGGTCGCCGGCCCGCTCGCCCGCCAACTGCTCTCCCTTTACGACTCCGGCTACAACCCCAACAACCCGGCCGCCGTGGCGTCGGGCAGTGCCCTCGTGGCGCTCTTCGTCACGTTCGGCATCGGGTATTTCGTGATCATGATGTTCGGCCCGTTCAACGTCCGGGTTCCGGCACCGGACTGGCGGCCCGCCGGGTTCGACCCCGCGACAGTGGCCGCCCGACCTCTGGTGACGACGGCGAGCGTGTCGGCGTCGAACGCCGTGCGTACCCGGTCGTTCTGGTTGCTGTGGATCGTGCTGTTCTGCAACGTCACCGCGGGCATCGGCATCCTGGAGCAGGCAAGCCCGATGATCCAGGACTTCTTCCGGGACAACGGGACCGCCACCACTGTCTCGGTGTCGGCTGCGGCCGGTTTCGTGGGAGTGCTGTCGCTGTTCAACATGGCTGGGCGGTTCGTCTGGTCGACGACGTCCGATCTCATCGGCCGCAAGCCCATCTACATGATCTACCTCGGCGTCGGCATGGTGCTGTACGTGCTGCTCGCCGTGGCCGGCCACTCCGCGACCGCGGTCTTCGTGCTGATCGCCGCCGCGATCATCTCCTTCTACGGCGGTGGCTTCGCCACCATGCCCGCCTACCTGCGTGACCTGTTCGGCACCTTCCAGGTCGGGGCCATCCACGGCCGGATCCTGACCGCCTGGTCGGCCGCGGGTGTCGCCGGCCCGCTGATCGTCAACGGGATCCTCGACACGCAGGGCAAGCCCGGCACCCTCACCGCGGCGGCGTACCGGCCCGCGCTGTTCACCATGGTCGGCATCCTCGCCATCGGGTTCATCGCGAACCTGCTGGTGCGTTCCGTGCCCGAGCGGTTCCACGAACCGGACCGAGGGCCGACCTCGCCCGTGGCGAAGGCGACCGTCACCGAGCCGGTCGCTCTCGGACGGGACAGTCAACCGCCCGCGCCGCCGCGCGTCGGCAGCCAGACCGGGCGACTCTGGTTGTCGTGGCTGCTGGTCGCGGCACTGCTCGGCTACGGCATCGTCCAGACCGCGATCACCGCCGCGAAGCTGTTCACCGGCTGACGCGCGACGACCAGACCTCTTGCATCACAACGGAAGGCGCCCCTTCACAGGGGCGCCTTCCGTTTCGCCAATCCGCGCTCAGGCCTGGGTGGTCGACCTGAGCCGCTCCCGTTGTGGCACGACCGTGTACTTCGGATCGCGTGCCGACACCCGTCCCGCCTCGAAGACGCCGAACCGGGTGGCGACCGACGATGCCACGAGGGCGGCGCCGGAGATCGCCGACAGGACCCGGCTGCGCCGGCTGAGCAGGGCGGTGACGGTGCCCACGGCGAGCAGGGCGCGTCCCGCCTTGACCAGCCGGCCGCTGCGGCCGTGCTTGTAGGGCTCGCTGGTGAGGCCCTGCCGCTCCAACTGGTGCCCTCCGCCGAACTCGACGGCCGCGGCGGCCAGGGCGAGTCGTCGCAGTGGGGCGGTCTCCGCGGCCGGTGCCGCGATCAGTCCCACCCCGGACGCGGCGGCGAGCGCGCTGCCGGCGAAGACGAACGGCAGCGACGGGTAGGCGTCGTGCCAGGACGGCACGGCCGTGTCGGCGAGCAGCACCCCGGTGTACGTCGCCAGCGCCGGCGCGGTGACCGCGGCGGCCAGGCCGGCGACGTTGCCGATGGGCGGTGCGATCCGACGGGCGAGGCCGAGCACACCGTGCTGCGGGAGCAGGGGCGCGAGCTCGGCGACCGCGGCCACGCCGGCCAGTGGCCCGAACGCGGCGAGGATCCAGGTGCCGACCGACATCGGCGAGGTCACCTTGGCGACCCGGAGCATGTGATGGAACCGGGCCGGCCGGCCGAGGTCGTGAACCAGCAGGTACGTGCTGGCCGCGACGCCGCCGAGGGCCGTCCAGCGGCCCACCTTGCGCAGCCCGGGTCGTCCGGTCAGCTGGGCGCCCGCGCCGATCAGCGCACTTCCCGCGGCGAGGCCTCCGGTGAACAGGTAGCCGGCGATGTCGTACTTCCACACCGGCGGCTTCAGGACCGGCCGGCCGTAGTAGGAGGCGAAGTCGGCCGGCGGCACCGTGAGCTGCTCACCGTCGCCGCCTCGTCTGCGGGGCTGCCGGTGACGCTTCCCGTCGGGCTGATCGAGGCCGGCCTGGAACTCGCGGAACCGGGCGCCGACCGGCTCGTTCGATGGTGTCTCGTCGGTCATTGCCGCCTACCCAGGAACGCGACCGCCGTGGCGACCGCCATCGTCATCGCCGCGAGACCGGCGCGCTTCCACATGGCCGGCAGGTCGCGGGTGGTCACGATCGGGTCCGGTGGCAGCCCGTACACCTCGGGTTCGTCCAGGAGCAGGAAGAACGCACCGTCCCCACCGACGCCGTCGTTCGGGTCGTGCCCGTACAGGCGGGCCTCCGGCACTCCCTGCTCGTGCAGCTTCGCCACCCGCGTGGCGGCCCGCTCCCGCAACTCGTCCAGAGCCCCGTACTGGATCGACTCCGTCGGGCACGCCTGCGCACACGCTGGCGTCATGCCCGCCCCGAGCCGGTCGTAGCACAGCGTGCACTTCCACGCCCGACCGTCGTCCTTGCGCTGATCGATAACGCCGTACGGACAGGCGGAGATGCAGTAACCGCACCCGTTGCAGATGTCCTCCTGCACCACCACGGTGCCGAACTCCGTCCGGAACAACGAACCCGTCGGACAGACATCCAGACACGCCGCGTGCGTGCAGTGCTTGCACACGTCCGACATCATCAACCAGCGGAAATCCGTCCGCTCCTCCGCACCCGAACCCCTCCCCGGGGGCTGCGCCCCCGGCATCCCCAGAAACTCCGGACCGCCCGACATGCGGGCGGCCGCTGCGGGCGAGCCGGTGGGCAGTCCGGGGTCCGTGCCGGTGTCGGTGCTGGTACCCGCGCCGACCGCCGCCGTCACAGGGCTGATCGCCGGCCCGTCCGGGTCCCCCTCGAACGCTGGGGTCGCCCAGCCGGCCGAGCGGGGCTGCTCCACGAACGCGACGTGCCGCCACGAGTTCGCGGTCAGCGCGCCCGTGTTGTCGTACGACATGCCCAGCAGGTCGAGCCCACTCTCGGGGACGCCGTTCCACTCCTTGCAGGCCACCTCGCACGCTTTGCAGCCGATGCAGACGCTGGTGTCGGTGAAGAACCCCATCCGCGGCGGCGCGTCCTCGTAGCCGGCGTCCGGTGCAGGGTCCAGCGGCCCGTACAGGGCGTTGGCGTGGGGCATCGGTCAGGCCTCCTGGTCGCTGCTGCTGTCGGCGACGTCGGTCGTGACCATCGGCGGGTATCGGTGGACGAGGTTTCCCGACCGCCGCCGGTAGTCGACGACGAGGTCCACCAGGTCCTGTCCTCTGGGGCGTCGTCCGGGCCGGACGTCGCACGTGCCGACCTTGCTCTCCTGAATCAGGACGTTGGGGTCGAGGGTGATGCCGAACAGGTCGTTGGCCGAGTCGCCGGTCACCAGGCCCTCGTAGCCAAAGTGGTAGGGCAGCCAGAGCTGGTGGATGATCCGGCCGTCCACTCGCAGCGGCGTCACCCGGTCGGTCACCAGCACCTTCGCCTCGACCGCCGCCCGGCTGGTGACCAGGTGGGCCCAGCCCAGGTGACTCAACCCTCGCAGGGCCGCCAACTCCGGCGACACCTCGACGAACATCTCGGGTTGCAGCTCGGCCAGCGGTGACACCGTCCGGCTCATCCCGCCGGCGGTGTGGTGCTCGGTGAGCCGGCTGACCGTGAACACGTACGGGAACACCTGGCTGTGCTCCTGCGGCGGGCTCGGGTTGAGCGTGTTGATCGGGTGGGTGTAGACCTTGCGGGTCGGGTTGGCCTGCTGTCGGTAGAGCGGGTTGCGCACCGGCGACTCGACCGGCTCGTAGTGGGTGGGCATCGGCCCGTCGAGCACGCCGGTGGGCGCGTACAGCCAGCCTTTGCCGTCGCCCTGAAGGATGAACGGGTCGTCACCGGCGATGCCCGCCACACCCGAGGCGTCGTGCTCCGGTCGGTAGGACGGCGGTTTGGTCTTCTCGAAGTCCGGCACGTCGTAGCCGGTCCACTCGCTCTTGTCCGCGTCCCACCAGACGTAGCGTTTGCGCTCACTCCACGGGTTGCCGTCCGGGTCGGCGGACGCACGGTTGTAGAGGATGCGCCGGTTCGCCGGCCACGCCCAGCCCCACTCGGGTGCCACCAGGGACTGCTCCGAGCCGGGTTTGCGGCGGGCGGCCTGGTTCACGCCGTCGGCGTACACCCCGGTGTAGATCCAGCACCCGCCGACGGTGGAGCCGTCGTCCTTCATCTCGGTGAACGACGCCAGCGGACGGCCGGTGGCCACGTCGTACCCGTTGATCTCGCGCAGCACCGCCTCGGCGCTCGGCTCGACGGTCGGGCCGTGCGTGGGGTAGTCCCAGGCGAGGTCGAGCAGCGCACGGTCGCGGGGCTTCGTCGACGTCGCCAGCCGTTCCCGGATGACGCGCCCGAGGTGGTAGAAGAACCAGAGCTCGGAGCGGGCGTCGCCTGGCGGCTCGACGGCCTTCTCCCGCCACTGCAACAGGCGCTGCGTCTGGGTGAACGTGCCCTCCTTCTCCACGTGCGAGGCGGCGGGCAGGAAGAACACCTCGGTGCGGCACTCCTCGGGCACGATCTCGCCGGTCTCGATCTCCGGCGCGTTCTTCCAGAACGTGGCGCTCTCGATCTCGAACAGGTCCCGGACCACGAGCCAGTCGAGGTTGGCCATGCCGAGACGCTGCGCCCGGCCGTGCGCCGAACCGACAGCTGGGTTCTGCCCGAGCAGGAAATAGCCCTTGATCTTGCCGTCGATCATGTCGAGCACCTGCTGGTAGGTGCCGTGGTCGCCGGTCATCCGCGGCAGGTAGCCGTAGCAGTAGTCGTTGTCGGCGGTGGCGGCGTCACCCCAGTACGCCTTGAGCAGGTTGACGCCGTAGGTGCGGGCGTTGCCCCAGAAGCCCTTCTGCCCCGGGTGCGCGATGCTGTCCACCCACTTGTCCAGGGTCGGGTGATTGGCGTGGTGCGGCATCGGCAGGTAGCCCGGCAGCAGGTTGAACAGCGTCGGAATGTCGGTGGAACCCTGGATGCTGGCGTGCCCGCGCAGGGCCATCACCCCACCACCCGGGCGGCCCACGTTGCCCAACAGGAGCTGGATGATCGCGCCGGTGCGGATGTACTGCACACCGACACTGTGCTGCGTCCAGCCCACTGAGTAGACGAGCATGCCGGTCCGGTCCCGGCCGGAGTTCTCCGTCCACGCCCGGGCCAACTCCAGGAACTTGTCCTGCGGGACACCACAGACCCGTTCCACCATCTCCGGGGTGTAGCGGGCGAAGTGCCGCTTGAGGATCTGGTACACACAGCGCGGGTGCTGCAGCGTCTCGTCACGTTCGGTCTCGCCGCCGACCGGCGCGCCGTGCGACTCGTTCTCCAGCCCGGCCGCCGTCTCCCGCTGCGTCTCGCTGTCGCGGGTCGTCTGGTTCTGCGAGTGGCCCTCGTACCGCCAGCTGGCCTGGTCGTAGGTGGCGTTGTCGTCGTTGAAGCCGGAGAAGAGGCCGTGCATGTCCTCGGTGTCGGCGTACTCCTCGGTCACGATCGTCGCGGCGTTGGTGTAGGCGACGACGTACTCCCGGAAGTCCAGCTCGTTGTCCAGGATGTAGCGCACCACCCCGCCGAGCAGCGCGATGTCCGTGCCCGCCCGGATCGGCAGGTACGAGTCAGCCAGCGCGCTGGTGCGGGTGAAACGCGGGTCGACGTGGAAGACCTTCGCACCCCGGCGCTTGGCCTCCATCACCCACTGGAAACCCACCGGGTGTGCCTCGGCCATGTTCGAACCCTGGATGACGATGACGTCGGAGTTCGACAGGTCCTGCTGGTACTGGGTGGCGCCGCCACGACCGAAGCTGGTCCCCAGACCGGGGACGGTGGAGGAGTGTCAAATACGGGCCTGGTTCTCGATCTGGAGCGCCCCCATCGCGGTGAACAACTTCTTGATGAGGTAGTTCTCCTCGTTGTCCAGCGTCGCCCCACCCAGGCTGGAGATGCCCAGCGTCCGGTTGAGCGGTCGACCCTCGGCGTCGACGTCCTCCCAGGTCTCGTCCCGGGCGGCCAGGACCCGATCGGCGATCATGTTCAGCGCCGTGTCGAGGTCGAGGTCCTCCCAATCGGTGCCGTACGGCCGGCGGTAGCGGACCTTGGTCTGCCGCAGCGGGCTGGTCACCAGACTCTTGCTGGCCGAGCCCTTCGGGCAGAGCCGACCCCGCGAGATCGGGCTGTCCGGGTCGCCCTCGATCTGACTGACCTTCCCGTCCTTGACGAACACCCGCTGACCGCAGCCGACGGCGCAGTACGGGCACACCGAACGGGCCACGCTGTCGGCGGTTTCCGTGCGAGCGGTGAGCGCACGGGATCCATCGGACTTCGCCGCGGCACCCCGCCCCAACGGGTCGGTGCCGGTGAGCTGGCGGTAGACCGGCCAGCCCTCGATCCAGCTACGCACCCCCATTGCCGCACCTTCCCGACCAAGCACGCCAAATATGAACACTCTGACGTTAGATGAGGTGCCGGTCCGGTCGCAGCGGGATCACCAACAGTCATGCCTCCCCCGGCCTGATCGCGCAGGCCAGGAGAGGCATGAAGTACGGCGATGGTCAGTTCGGTTGGAGCTGACCGACGGGGTGCTCGGCGAAGGTCCGGTAACGGCGCAGCTCCCAGAACAGCCAGCCGATGCTGATGATCGCCAGCACGATGAAGACCAACGAGCCGGAGAACGTGTCCCAGAGGGTGTGCAGGACCACGACACCCAGGAACGTACCGATGAACCCGATGAGCCGGCCGACGCTCGGGCTGGCCAACAGCGCCCACAACGCGCCGGCGGTGAGCCCGGTCCAGGCGGTGTGACCGGCGGGCGCGGTCAGACCACGGACGAACAGCGTCTGCTCCACCGCACCGATGTTGCCCTGCGAGCTCAGCAGCGCGCTGAAGGCGTAGCCCATCGTCTCCAGCGCGGCGAACCCCATGCCGGCGGCGATGCCGATGATCAGCCCGTCGGAGGGCACCCGGCGGCGACGCTGGGCCACCACCGTGAACAGCAGGACCACCGGGACGATCAGCTTCGCCGACTCCTCGATCAGCGCGACGAACAGCATCGGCAGGGTGCCGAGCCCGCGCAGGGTGTCGTACTCCAGCGTGCCGGCGACCACAGTGCCGATCACACCACCGAAGAACGCCGACGTCACCAACACCGACGCCGGCACCTGCCATCGCCCGGTGCGAGCCTGCGCGAACGTCAGGAACGTCAGCGGCACCAGCGTCGACCCGAGCAGGATCAACGCCGGTACGAAATTCGGGTTCTTGGTGCTGACCAGGGTCCGCAGCACCGCCAGGTAAAGGATCAGCCCGACGACGAGCACTCCGACCCACGCCCACCGGCGCCAACGATCACCCATACGGCGCAGTCTGGCGGATCCAGGTTACGAAGAACAGCCACGGAGTTGAGATCCTGACGACGACGCAGGGGCACACTGCCTGCGTCTTGATCACCTACGATCTGCCCCCATGCGTCGCATAGCACGGTCCCTGGCACTCACACTCCTGCTGGTCCTGTCCACCTGCGCCTCGAAGCCTGAGGTTGCCGGGGACGTGGCGTTGACCGTCTTCCTGGACAACGACGCGACGGCGACGCAGAGAGAGGCCGTGCAGCAACGGCTCCGGTCGATGCCAAGTGTCGAAGGCGTGGCTCTCGAAACCCGCGAACAGGTGCACGAGCGCTTCAAGGTCGATTTCAAGGACCAACCCGACCTGCTGGCGGACCTCAAGCCGGAGTACGCGCCAGAGCTCGTCCACGCCACTGTCACCGACTCTCTGATCGCCGAAGCGATCGAGGCGGTGATGACCGAGGTCGACGGCGTCGATGAGGTGGCGCTCCGGATCGCCGACGTCGACCCCCGGCCTTCGTGGATCGGGATCATCGTTCGGTTGAAATCCTCGGCGACCAGCGAGCAACGGGCCGCCATCCAGGACGCCGTCCGTGGACTGCCACACGCGAAGTCGGTCGGTTTCGAGGACCGCGACGCCGCGTACGAGCGCCTACGCAAGCGGTGCCAGGGCAAGGGCGACCTCACCGCGCAGCTCAAACCGCCGATGCCGCACGAGTCGTGGCGGTTCGAGCATCCCCTCAACGGCACGGGATCCGGAGTGTCACATCTGATGGACCTCGACGGAGTAGACGGCATCAAACTGGTTCCCGTCGAGATGCTGTAACGCCCTGCATGCCGGCTGGTCAGACGACGTGCGCCAGCCGGAAGCGCTCGGCTACCACCAGGGTGTCGTCGTCGACGGTGAAGCCGGGGTCGCCCAACTCGCTTCGCACCTCAGCGCTGTGCCAGAACGCCTCGTGCCCCGCGCGCCACTGCGCCACCGACTCGTCACCCTCGCCCTCATCCAGGGCGTGTTGCAGGTCGACGTCGCCGAGCCGGACCACCCGTACGTCGGTCAGCTCGATGACCGCGACGCGCCGCCCGTCGGAGTCCACCACGGCGGACAGTTGACCCACCTCGGGCAGCGGCTCGTTCGCGCGCTCGTACCCGATCAGCAGGCCGGTCGTCGAGGTCTTCGCGCCGGAAACGATCGCGGCGACGAGGCTGTCGCGCAGCGGTCCCGGGAACGCGAACTCGGCCAGCGGAAGATCATCGAGTTCCATCAGCGGAGGGTACGCGATCCGGCGTCCCGCGAGGCGACGCCGTCGACAAGCTCGGGGCGACATGGCACGGTCCTCTGGTGGCAACCTATGGCGTCGCTCTCGTGCTGCTGGTCGATCCGTCGGGCGCGGTGCTGCTTCAGCACCGCGATGAGGACGCGCCCGCGTCGCCGGGTCAGTGGAGTCTGCCGGGTGGCCACATCGAGCCCGGTGAGTCACCGGAGGAGGCGGCCCGCCGCGAGCTGCTGGAGGAGACGGGCCTGACAGCGGGTGAACTCCACCCACTGTGGAGCGGCCCGCGCCCGTACGAGCCCGGCTTTCCCCACACCGTCACCGTTCACGTGTTTCGGGGCACCACCACGGCCCGGCAGGAGGACGTGGTTCTCGGTGAGGGGCAAGCCATGGTGTTCGTCCCTCGGGACCAGGTGCTCGACCGTGAGCTGGCGGTCTCCGCGGCGCTGGTCCTGCGCATGATCTAGCGTCAGGTGTGGTGGATCGGGGTCGCCAGGTCGCTGAGCGGCCGGCCCGAACCGCCCCAGGCCTGCGCGGTGATCTCGGCGGCGATCGCCACGGCCGTCTCCTCGGGTGTCCGCGCACCCAGGTCCAGCCCGATCGGTGAGCAGAGCCGGGCCAGCGCGGTCTCGCTCACGCCTGCCTCGCGGAGCCGGCGCATCCGGTCGTCGTGTGCACGGCGGCTGCCCATCGCGCCGATGTAGCGGGCGGGTGTGCGCAGTGCGACCTGGAGCAGCGGCACGTCGAACTTGGGGTCGTGGGTCAGCACGCAGAGCACCGTGCGGTCGTCGACGGTCGTCGACTCCAGGTACGCGTGCGGCCACTGCACCACGAGGTCGTCCGCGTCCGGAAAGCGCGCGCGGGTGGCGAACACCGGGCGGGCGTCGCAGACCGTGACGTGGTAGCCGAGGAACCTGCCGATCCGGGCCATCGCGGCGGCGAAGTCGATCGCGCCGAAGATGATCATGCGGGGCGGCGGCACGTACGACTGGACGAACACCGCCACGTCGTCGCCACGCTGCTCCCCCCGCCGGCCCAGGTGGATCGTGCCGGTGGCACCGAGGGCGAGCATGCCCCGCGCCTGCCGGGCGGCCGCGTCGTCCAGGTCGGGTGCGCCGAGGCTGCCGGCGATCCGGTCGGGCCAGATCACCAGTTGGGCGTTCTCCACCGATGCGGTGGCGACCGGCCGGCCGTCGGAGATCGCGGCGAGCACCTCGTCGGTCTCGGTCATCGCGACGCCGGGCTGCACCAGGATCTGGATCGTGCCGCCGCAGGTCAGACCGACGTCGAACGCGTCGTCGTCGCTGACACCGAAGGTCTGGGTCTGGGCAGTTCCGGTCTCCAGCGCCGTCCGGCACATCTCGTAGACGGTGCCCTCGACGCAGCCACCGGAGATGCTGCCCAGCACCTCGCCGTGTGCCGAGACGGCCATCGCCGCCCCGGGTTGCCGGGGCGCGGACTGCCAGGTCCGCACGACGGTCGCGACGGCGAACGCGACGCCGGCCGAACGCCAGGTCGTCAGCCCGTCAACGATGTCCCGCATGGCCGCACGATCCGCGAGCCCGGGCCGCACCGTCAACGGCGACCTAAGCAACTGCTTAGGTCGCCGTTGACTTTGGTCACCGTCGGGCAGAGATTTTGCCGGACTGCGGAGGTACGACATGCAGGTGCCGGCACCGTTCGAGTACGAGCGAGCCACCAGTGTGGACCATGCGATCAGTCTTCTGGAGCATCGCGGCGGCACCGCCCGCCTGATCGCCGGCGGGCACAGCCTGCTGCCGATGATGAAGCTCCGGCTGGCCAACTTCGACTATCTGATCGACATCAACGACCTGCACGCCGAGCTGGGCTACGTCGAGACGGGCCCGGACGAGGTTCGCATCGGGGCGCTGACCCGCCACCGGGAGCTGCTCGAATCCCCCGTGCTGGGGGCGGCGTTCCCCATCTTCGCCGACGCCGAACGGGTGATCGCCGACCCGGTGGTGCGCAACCGGGGCACGCTGGGCGGCTCGCTCTGCCAGGCCGACCCGTCCGAGGACCTCTCGGCGGTGTGCACGACCCTGGACGCGCGGTGCGTGATCCGGGGTCCGGGCGGCGCGGAGAGGGTCGTGTCGATGGAGGACTTCCACGTCGGGCCGTACGAGACGGCCGTCGCGGACGACGAGATCCTGGTCGAGATCCGGCTACCCGTGCGGCCCGGCTGCGGCAGCGCGTACGCCAAGGTCGAGCGCCGGGCCGGCGACTGGGCCGTGGTGTCGGCCGGCGCGGCGGTGTGGCTCGTCGGCGGCGCGATCGTCGACGCCCGGGTCGGGCTCGCGGCGGTCGGCCCCAACACGACGGGCATCCCGGAGATCTCGGCCGCGTTGCGCGGGCAGGAACCCTCGGAGGGGCTCTACGAGCAGGCCGGGGCGATCGCGGCGCGCAGCTGCGACCCGGTGACCGACCAGCGCGGCAGCGCGGACTACAAGCGGCATCTGGCCGCCGAGCTGACCAGGCGGACCCTGCGCCGGGCCGTCGAACGGGCGAGGAGCTGAGCATGCAGGTCACCATGACCGTCAACGACGTCGAGGTCACCCGGGAGATCGAGGCCCGGCTGCTGCTGGTGCACTTCCTGCGCGACGTGCTCGGTCTGACCGGCACGCACTGGGGCTGCGACACCAGCAACTGCGGCACCTGCGTGGTCTGGTTGGACGGCGAGCCGGTGAAGTCGTGCACAGTGCTCGCGGCGATGGCCGGCGGCCACCAGGTGCGTACCGTCGAGGGTCTCGCCAAGGGCGCCGAGCTGGACCCGATCCAGCAGGGTTTCATGCAGTGCCACGGTCTCCAGTGCGGCTTCTGCACGCCGGGGATGATGATGACCGCGCGGGCGCTGCTCGACCGCAACCCCGACCCGAGTGAGACGGAGATCCGAGAGGCGATCTCGGGTCAGATCTGCCGGTGCACGGGTTACGCCACCATCGTCCGCTCGGTCCGCTGGGCCGCCGTGGCCGAGGCGCAGGCCGCAGCCCAGGTCACCGAGACCACCGAATCGACCGAGGCCGGCGAGATCGACAACGCCGGCCAGCCCGCGGAGGCCGTCGCATGACCACCGTGCACGAGCGCGTGGACACGTTCCACGACAACGACCAGAAACCCGTCGGGTACGGCCGGATGCTGCGCAAGGAGGACCCGCGCTTCCTGCGGGGTCGCGGCCGGTACGTCGACGACGTCCAACTGCCCGGCATGCTGCACCTCGCGATCCTCCGGTCGCCGGTGGCGCACGCCCGCATCGTCAGCATCGACACGAGCGCCGCCGAGGCGTCGCCCGGGGTGAAGGCGGTCGTGACCGGGGCTGCCCTGGCTGCGCAGAACCTGGCCTGGATGCCGACCCTCTCCAACGACGTGCAGGCCGTCCTCGCCACCGACAAGGTGCGTTTCCAGGGCCAGGAGGTGGCGTTCGTCGTCGCCGAGGACCGGTACGCGGCCCGCGACGCGCTGGAGCTGATCGACGTCGAGTACGACGTCCTCGACCCGGTGATCGACGCACGTCGCGCGTTGGAGCCGGACGCCCCGGTGATCCGCGACGACCTGGACGGCAAGACGAACAACCACTGCTTCGACTGGGAGACCGGCGACGAGGCGGCCACCGAGGCGGTCTTCGCCCGCGCCGACGTCGTGGTCAGCCAGGACCTCGTCTACCCCCGGGTGCACCCGGCGCCCATGGAGACGTGCGGGGCGGTCGCCGACTACGACGCCGTCGACGGCAAGCTGCGGCTCTGGTCGACCACCCAGGCGCCGCACGCGCACCGCACCCTCTACGCCATCGTGGCGGGCCTGCCCGAGCACAAGATCCAGGTGATCGCGCCGGACATCGGCGGCGGGTTCGGCAACAAGGTGCCGATCTACCCCGGGTACGTCTGCGCGATTGTCGCCTCGATCGTCACCGGCAAGCCGGTGAAGTGGATGGAGGACCGCTCGGAGAACCTGATCAGCACCGGTTTCGCTCGCGACTACATCATGCGCGGGGAGATCGCGGCGACCCGCGACGGCCGGATCCTCGGCATCCGCACCAACGTGCTGGCCGACCACGGCGCGTTCAACGGCACCGCCGCCCCGGTGAAGTACCCGGCCGGCTTCTTCGGGGTGTTCACCGGCAGCTACGACATCGAGGCCGCGTACTGCAAGATGACGGCGATCTTCACCAACAAGGCGCCCGGCGGTGTCGCGTACGCGTGCTCGTTCCGGATCACCGAGGCGGTCTACCTGGTCGAGCGGATCGTCGACTGCCTCGCCGACGAACTCGGCATGGACCCGGCCGAGCTGCGGCTGAAGAACTTCATCCAGCCGGAGCAGTTCCCGTACACGACGAAGACCGGCTGGGTGTACGACTCGGGCAACTACGAGCCGACGATGCGGCTGGCGATGGAGATGGCCGGCTACGACGAGTTGCGCCGCGAGCAGGCGGAGAAGCGGGCCCGGGGCGAGCTGATGGGCATCGGCATCGCATTCTTCACCGAGGCCGTCGGCGCCGGGCCGCGCAAGGACATGGACATTCTCGGGCTGGGCATGGCCGACGGCTGCGAGCTGCGCGTCCACCCGACCGGAAAGGCCGTGGTACGCCTCAGCGTCCAGTCGCAGGGTCAGGGGCACGAGACGACGTTCGCGCAGATCGTCGCCGAGGAGATCGGCATTCCACCGGCGGACATCGAGGTGCTGCACGGCGACACCGACAACACCCCGTTCGGCCTCGGCACGTACGGCAGCCGGTCGACGCCCGTCTCGGGCGCCGCTGCGGCCCTGGTGGCCCGGAAGGTCCGCGACAAGGCGCGGATCATCGCCTCGGGGATGCTGGAGGTGTCGGTGGCCGACCTGGAGTGGGAGAAGGGCGCGTTCCACGTCGCGGGCGACCCGGGCAGGTCCGTCACCATCCAGGACATCGCCATGCGCGCGCACGGCGCGGGTGACCTGCCCGAGGGCATCGAGGGTGGGTTGGAGGCGCAGATCTGCTACAACCCGTCGAACCTGACCTACCCGCACGGCGCGTACATCTGCGTGGTGGACATCGACCCCGGCACCGCGCAGGTGAAGGTCCGACGGTTCATCGCGGTCGACGACTGCGGCACCCGGATCAACCCGATGATCATCGAGGGGCAGGTGCACGGAGGGCTGACCGACGGGGTCGGCATGGCCCTGATGGAGATGATCGCGTTCGACGAGGACGGCAACTGCCTCGGTGCGTCCCTGATGGACTACCTGATCCCGACGTCACTGGAGGTGCCCGACTGGGAGACGGGGTTCACCGTGACGCCGTCGCCGCACCACCCGATCGGTGCGAAGGGCGTGGGCGAGTCCGCGACGGTGGGGTCGCCACCCGCGATCGTCAACGCGGTCATCGACGCCCTGAAGCCCTTCGGCGTACGCCATGCCGACATGCCGCTGACGCCGTCGCGGGTCTGGGACGCGATGCGCGGCCAGGCCCGGCCGCCGATCTGAGGGAGCCGAGATGACCACCATCGCGGAGCGCGCCCGGGAGCTGACCGACACCCGGGAGCCGTTCGTCCACGCCACAGTGGTCCGCGCCCAGGACCCGACGTCGGCCCGGCCGGGCGACGCCGCGGTGATCCGGTCCGACGGCTCGATCGAGGGCTTCGTGGGTGGGGTGTGCGCCGAGAGTTCGGTGCGCGCGGCGGCGCTCGACACCCTGCGCGACGGGACCGCCCTGCTGCTGCGGGTGCTGCCGGAGGGCGCGGTCCCGTTCCCGGAAACGCCGGGGGCGCGGGTGGTGGTCAACCCGTGCCACTCCGGTGGGGCGATCGAGGTCTTCCTCCGACCGATGCTGCCGGCGCCGGCTCTGCGTGTCGTCGGCAGCACGCCGATCAGCGCGGCGGTGGCCAACCTCGCCGCGTTCCTCGACTTCGACGTCGTCACGGCCGACGACTGCACCGGCTGCACCGCTGTCGTCGTGGCCGGGTTGGGCAAGGGCGAGCAGGAGGCGATCCGGGCCGCGCTGGACGCCGGCGTCGGGTTCATCGCGCTGGTGGCCAGCGGCAGGCGCGGCGCGGCCCTGCTCGACGAGCTGGGTTTGACCGACGAGGAGCGTGCCCGCGTCCACTCGCCGGCGGGTGTGGACATCGGCGCGCGTACGCCGGCCGAGATCGCCCTGTCGATCATGGCTGAGGTGGTCCGGGCGATCCGGGTGGACGGGTTGGCCCCGGCCTCCGGCGCGCCGGCCGCTCGACCCCAGCAGGCCGTCGACCCGGTGTGTGGGATGACAGTGCTGGTCGGGCCGGAGACGCCGCACGCGCGGGTCGACGGGCAGGACTTCTGGTTCTGCTGCGCCGGCTGCCTCGCGAGTTACACGGCGGCGTAGCCCGTGTTCCTGACCGGCCTGGTGCTCGCCGCGGGCGCGTCGGTGCGCCTCGGCGAGGCGAAGCAACTGCTGCCGTACCGGGGGCGGACGCTGCTCGACGCCACTCTCGACCTGGCCCGCTCGTGCGGCTTCGACCAGCTGCTCGTCACACTGGGCGGCGCGGCGAGCGGCATCCGCGACCGGGTCGACCTGACCGGGTGCCAGGTCGTGGAGAACCCGGCGTTCAGCACCGGCTGCGGGTCGTCGGTCAGCACCGCCGCGCGGGCGGTGGACCCGCGCGCCGACGCGCTCGTGCTGCTCCTCGGTGACCAGCCCGGCGTCCGCGCCGCAGACGTCCGCCGGGTCGCCGAGGCGGCCACCCCGCTGGCCGTCTGCCGGTACGCGAACGGGCTGGGCCACCCGTTCCGCTTCGGCCGGGCTGTCCTTCCCGAGCTGTACGACCTGCACGGCGACAAGGCCGTCTGGAAGCTGCTGCACTCCGGCCGCCACCCGGTGACCGAGGTGCCCGTCGACGGGCCGGTGCCGATCGACGTGGACACCCATGCGGACTACCAACGCCTGTTGGCGGGCGAGGCATGAGGGACGCCCTGGCCGTGCGGCACCGCCTCGACGCCGTCGACTACCTGGTCGACGACGGCCTGGCGATGGCCCTGTTCCTCGCGTTGCGCCTCGGTCGGCCACTGCTGCTGGAGGGCGAGCCGGGTGTCGGCAAGACCGCCGCCGCCAAGGCGTTGGCCCGCGCGCTGGAAACGCCGCTGATCCGGTTGCAGTGCTACGAGGGGCTGACCGCGGGCGAGGCGCTCTACGAGTGGAACTACCAGCGACAACTGCTGGCGATCCGGCTCGCCGAGGCACAACAGGCGCGGCTCACCGACGCGGACCTGTTCAGCGCCGAGTTCCTCCAGGAACGGCCGATCCTGCGGGCCGTACGCCACCGGGGGCCGGTCCCACCGGTGCTGCTGATCGACGAGATCGACCGGGCCGACGACGAGTTCGAGGCACTGCTGTTCGAGTTCCTCGGCGAGGCCGGCATCACGATCCCCGAGCTCGGCACGTTCACCGCCCGTACGCCGCCGGTCGTGGTGCTCACCTCCAACCGCAGCCGGGAGCTGCACGACGCGTTGCGCCGCCGCTGCCTGTACCACTGGATCGACTTTCCCGAGCCGGCCCGCGCCGTCGAGATCGTCCGCCGTGCCGTGCCGGGCGCCACCGAGCCGCTGATCCAGACGGCCGTCCAGTTCGTCGGCGGCGTACGCGGCCGCGAGTTGGAGAAGCCGCCCGGGATGGCGGAGACCATCGACTGGGTGGCCGCGCTGTCCGTGCTGGGCGTCGCCGGTCTCGCCGCCGACGACGTCGCGCTGACCATCGGCACCATCGCCAAGACCCCCGACGACCGCGCCGTGGTCGCCGCCGCGCTCGGCGCCTACCAGGAGAGCCAGCTATGAAGATCACGAACGAGTTCGCGGTCGCTGTCCCGATCGACGAGGCGTGGGCGGTGCTCACCGATCTGGAGGGGATCGCGCCGTGCCTGCCGGGGGCCCAGTTGACCGGCGTCGACGGTGACGTCTACCGGGGCAGGGTGAAGGTCAAGGTCGGGCCGGTGATCTCGGAGTTCGCGGGCACCGCCCGGTTCGTCGAGAAGGACGACTCCGCCTACCGTGGGGTGATCGACACGAAGGGCCGCGACGCCCGGTCGACGGGGAACGCGTCCGCGCTGGTCACCGCTCACCTACGGCCGGACGGCGACCGGACGCTGGTCAGCGTGGACACCGACCTGAAGATCTCCGGCAAGCTGGCCCAGTTCGGCAGCGGCATGATCAAGGAGGTGTCGGGCAAGTTGGTGGCCCAGTTCGTCGCCAACCTGGAGGCCAAGCTCGCGGCCGACCACTCGGCCCCGGCCGTGCCGGCACCACGCGCGGACTCCGAGCCCGTCGCGCCGTCGTCCGTAGCGCCCGAGGCGCTTCCCGCCGCGTCCGCGACAGCGGTCGCCACCACACCCAGGACCGCCGCCGTCGCGCCGTCACCGATCGAGCCGTCACCAGCCTCTTCGACGGCGGCGTCGTCGCCGATCTCGCCGTCGCTGCCGTCGGCGGCGGCGTCGTCGGCATCGTCATCGTCATCGCCGTCAGCGTCGTCGGCATCGTCATCGTCGTCGGCGGTCGAGTCACCCGACGGCTCCACCCGCGTGGCGGTGGCTGCCGAGCCGGAGGCGCTCGACCTGCTCAGCATCGCCGGCGGTTCGATCACCAAGCGCCTCGTACCCGTCGTCGTCGGTCTCGTCGCCGTGGGCGCGGTGATCGCCTGGCTGGCCTCGCGCCGGTGAGCCCGGGCGTGCTGCGCGGGGTCGACCGGGCCGCGTTCGCGGTGGCGCTCGTCGGCCGGCTGCGACGAGCCGGCGTCCCGGCCGGCCTCACCGACGTCGACGACTTCGTCCGGGCGCTCGCCGCCAGCCCACCAGACTCGATGTCGTCGCTCTACTGGACGGCCCGGATCTGCCTGGTCCGACGACACGCCGACCTCGCCGCGTTCGACCGGGTCTTCGCGGCGATCTTCGCGGACCCCCCACCACTGCCCCGGCCGTCGCGGTCCGCGTCCCCGCCTGACGCTCACGACGACGTGTACGCGCGTGTGCCCGCCGACACCGACGACTCGGATTCCGGCGGTGGCCTGCCGTGGGCGACGCTGCCGCCAGCCGTGGCGGAGACACCGGCACACGACACAGCGCTGCTGCTGCCCGAGCGGCGCCCCAGCGCCCTCAGCGGGCTCGCCGACCGCCCGTTCGACGCACTCGACAGCGCACAGGTCGCACGGCTCGGCGACGCCCTGCGCGCTGCCGTCGCCGGCTGGCCGACCCGGCGTACCCGGCGATTCGCCATCGGCGTGGCCGGTGCCCGGGTCGCGCTGCGGCCCACCATCGCCCGGGCCCGCCGCACCGGATGGGAACCCGTCGAGGTCGTCCGCGAGCGACCGGTGCGACGACCACGCCGGGTCGTGCTGCTCTGCGACGTCAGCGAGTCGATGCGGGCGCAGGCGACCGCGTACCTGCATCTGATGCGGGCGTTCGCGGTGGTCGCCGACGCGGAGGTCTTCGCGTTCGCGACGACGCTGACCCGGCTCACCGTGGTGCTGCGACACACGTCGGCGGCCGAGGCGGTCGCGCAGGCCAGCGCCGCCGTGACCGACCGGTACGGGGGCACCCGGATCGCCACGAACCTGCGCTCCCTGCTCACCTCCCACCACGCGGACGCCGTGCGCGGGGCGGTGGTGGTGATCGGGTCGGACGGCTGGGACAGCGACCCGCCGGACGAACTGGCGGCCGTGATGGCCCGGCTGAGCCGCCGCGCGTACCGGATCGTCTGGTTGAATCCCCGCGCCGGCGCACCCGGCTTCACCCCCAGGGTCGGCGGCATGGCCGCCGCTCTCCCCTACTGCGACCGGATGCTGCCCGCCGGCACCTTCCAGGACCTGCTGGTCGTCGCCCGTCAACTCCAGAGCGTCACGTGCACCGACGGCCGGAAGTGGCCGACGCTGACGCCCGCGCCGCGCATCATCGCCTGAATCGCCCTCGGCGTCGACGAGAAGCGCGACAGCTCGTCGGCGGCCGACATCGCGTCGGGGGTGGCGAGCACCTGCGAGTGCCACACCGCCTCCATCGTCGCGTTCGGCCCCGCCACCTGCGCAAGATGCCCCTGCCGGACGTCCGGCGCGACGGTGAACGCGAGGGCCGGCGAGACGCCCTTGCCCCGCTTGGCCTCCCCCAGCGCCGCCGCGTGGCTCTGGAAGATCTGCTGCCGCTCGTCCGGCACGGCGAGGCGACGCAGCATCGCCGGCACCCCACCCAGATCCGTGGTGGCGGACGGCCCGAGCAGCCAGGTCTGCTCCCGCAGCTGCCCGGGGGACGCCGGCACACCGGCCAACGGGTGCTCCGGGCCGACGACGAGAACGAGGCGGTAGTTCATCACCGGCCGGCTGGCGGTGGCGCTGTCCACCACCGGCGGTTGCGGGCCGATCGCGATGTCCACGGCCCGAGCCAGCAGCAGCGACCCGAAGGCACCCGGGCTGCGTACGCTCAGCTCGACGTCGAGGTCGGCGGCCCGCTTGGCGAAGAGCTCGATCAGACCGGGCGCGGCGAACTCGGCGAACAGGCTCGACGCGGCGACCCGCAGCAGCCGCCGGCCACGCGTCGCGGCGCTCACCTCCCGGATCGTACGGTCCTGAAGCCCCAGCAGCTCCGCGGCGCGACTGGCCAGCCGCAGCCCGCCGGGGGTGAAGGCGAGGCCACCCGCCGTCCGGGAGAAGAGCTTGTCGCCGAACTCCCTGCGCAACTGGGCGATGTGGAGCGACACGGCCGACTCGGAGACCTGCAGCTCCGCGGCGGCCTGCTTGACGGACCCCAGCCGGACCACGGCGACGTACGCGCGCAGCTGCGTCGGGGTCATCGGTGTCACCCACCTCCCGCGCGATCGCGTGGCTCGGCTCTCCGTCGAGACGAACCCCGATCATGCCCCGGTGACGTGTCCACCGCCATCAGTGATTCACCCGACCGACGTGCTCGTCGTCGACGATCGGGGGCTCGACGCGGCGCGGGGCCCTCGCTGCGGTCGGGCTTGCCGCCCCGGCGGTGGGGTGAACGTACCCGTCCGGAGCCAGCGGAGGCCGCCAGGGCGCCGAAACAGCTTGTCCACGCGTCGGTGCGGGCCTATCGTCGTCAGGCGCCTTCCGGTGCGCAGGCAACGGCTACTTCCGCTCTCAACGGGGAGACGTGGGTTCGAATCCCACCGCCACCTTGGGTGGCGTCGACCAGCGGCCCAGGTCACCTTGGCCCGCAAGGGCCGGTCGCCGTCGCCGCTTCGATCTCGGGAGGCGCGCTCACGCCGCACGCCCGGTGCGACGGACACGGCTACTTCTTTGGCGAAGGCCCGGGAAGGGCCCGCGGTTCGAACCCGCGAAAACCGTGTCCACTTTTGATCTCGGGTGTGTGGCGTGACCAGGCGGGCACCACTGCCCTCCCGATCACAAGATCGCAAACTCCGTTGCCCGGCCGTCGGCGCCACCGCTAGCGTCATGACCGCACTTCCCGGTGCGCAGGTGACGGTTACATCTGGAGGGGTTCCGACCTCGGTGAAGGACCATCCGTCGCCGACCTCGATCTCGGGAAGCGCGACGACACCACACACCCGGTGCGCAGGCAACGGTTACTTCAGGGGTCCGCAGATGGGGGTTCGAGTCCTCCGCCACCTTCGGGTGAATAGTTCAACGGACAGAACGGCGGACTAGTCCGTGGCCGATTTTGATCTCGGGTGTGCGGTGGGGTGGCGTTTCCGAGCTGATTGACGTGGGGGACGTCATGGCCAAGTTCAACATCAAGCTGCGCAAGGGCCGCCAGCAGCCGGCGACCGCCCAGGGCGCGCCCGGCTTCGCCCGTGAGCCGCGCGTCGAACTCTTCCTGCTCGGTGTCTCCATCATGGTCGGCGAGGACACCTTCTACGAGGGCGCCACGGACCGGGACGCTCGCTTCCGAGACCTGGTCGCCACCGTCGCCGTAGCTGACCCGGACTGGTTCGCTCGCTTCGTACCGTGGCTTCGGTCCGTCGCCATGCTGCGCTCGGCGTCCGTGGTGGCGGCTGTCGAGGGCGCTCGCGCCCAGGTTGCCGCCCAGATTCCGGGTTCGCGGGCAGTCGTGGACGCCGCGTTGCAGCGTGCGGACGAGCCCGCAGAGGCTCTGGCATACTGGCTGGCTCGCCATGGCCGGGCACTACCCAAGCCGGTGAAGCGGGGCATCGCCGACGCGGCGGTCCGGCTGTACACCGAGCGGAGTCTGCTCAAGTACGACTCCGTCGGCAGCCAGGTGCGCTTTGGCGATGTCATCGACCTGACGCACCCCACCGCGAAGGACGAGCGGCAGGGCGACCTGTTCCGGCACGCGCTGGATCGGCGGCACCGGCGGGACAACCCGCTGCCGGCGTCGCTCGGGATGCTGGCGGCCCGGGACACGCTCATGGCGTTGCCCGTCGAGCAGCGCAGGGAGGTCACCGATCCGGCGGTGCTGGGCGCGGCCGGCATGACGTGGGAGGCCCTGGCGGGCTGGCGACAGAGCGCAATGGACGCCTCGGCATGGGAGTCCGTCATCCCGACCATGGGCTATTTGGCGTTGCTGCGCAACCTGCGCAACTTCGACCAGGTCGGGGTCAGCGACACCGTGGCGGAGACGGTGGCGGCCAAGCTCTCCGATCCGGGCCAGGTTGCCGCCTCTCGGGTGCTGCCGATGCGCTTCCTTTCGGCGTACAACGCGGCACCGAGTCTGCGGTGGGCGTACCCGCTGGAGAAGGCCTTGCAGCATGCCCTGGCCAACGTGCCTGCTCTGGGCGGGCGGACCCTCATCCTCATCGACACGTCGGGCTCGATGCAGAGCCCGTTCAGCAAGGACGGCACGCTGCTCTGCTGGGACGGCGCCACGGTGTTCGGCCTGGCGCTGGCCGCCCGGGCGCGGGCGGCCACGGTGGTGTCGTTCTCCAATGACAGTCGGGTGTTTCCGTCGTTGGCGGGCGAGTCGGTGCTCGCGGCGGTGCGGCGGTTCAAGGACGACGGCTACTTCTTCGGCATGGGCACCGACACCGAGAAGGCGGTGCGCAAGCACTACGACCGGCACGACCGGGTGGTCATCCTCACCGATGAGCAGGCCCATTGGCACAACGCGGCGGACGTGGCCGCAGCGGTGCCCGCTGAGGTTCCCGTGTACACCTGGAACCTGGCCGGATACCGGGTCGGGCACACGCCGACCGCAGCGAACCGGCACACCTTCGGCGGGTTGTCCGACGCCGCGTTCGCGATGATCCCGCTCATCGAGGATGGCGTTAACGAGCGGTGGCCCTTCTGAACGTCGGGACGCCGTGACGGCTCCTTTCCGGTACGCGGGCAGTGGCTACCGCCGCTTCGGATCGTCATGCGGCGGTGGCTGTCGCAACCCTCCCCGGGACACGCAGTACACGTCGCCGGCGTTGGTCCGGTGCGGCAGGTCGCGCAGGTGTGCTGCCACGTCGCTCGCGGGTAGCCACCTCTCGAAGGTCATCGACTTGTCGTCGCCCAGCGCCACGTCGAAACCGTCGAAGCCGAGCGCGGTCAGACGGTCGAGACACCGGTAGGCAACCGCACGTGCGATCGTGGTGAACTCGAACGACAGAGCGGGCAGCGGCCGGCTCAGACCGGCCAGCACCTCGTCCTCGAAACCCTCCACGTCGATCTTGGCGAAGCTCGGTACGCCGTACTCGTGGATCAGCGCGTCGACGGTGACCACCGGGACCTCGATGTCCCCGTCCCACACCTGGCCCTCCCAACCGCCCGCGCCGTGCGCCGCCCGGATGAAGTCGGACGAGGCGGTCGACACGGTGGGGTTGGCGGAGTTGACGTGCAGCCGTGTGCTCCCGGCGGCCGCGCCACATGCCCCTTCGACCAGCGTCACCTGGTCGTCGTCGGCGTAGATCGTCCGCAGGGCGCGCAAACACAGCGGCTGCGGCTCCACGGCGACGACCCGGGCTCCGAGTCGACGGAAGCTGCCGATGTGGTCGCCCACGTGGGAGCCGATGTCGAAGACGAGGTCCCCCGAGGTGACGAACCGGGAGTAGAACGCGTCCATCCTCGCGTCCCGCTGTGGGTCGCCGTAGTAGACATCCAGCGACCGGTGCAGGAGGGACATGGCCGGATCGGCCCGGAGCGCAGCGATCCTGGCCTCGGTGGTAGCCGTCATCTGTCTGTCGTCCAGTCCGTGAGTGGGGCGCGAGGTGGCCGGGGTTACGGCCCGAAGGCGGTCAGGAACCGGTCCCGGAAGGTGTCCATCCGCCAGACCGGTGCCTGTGGCCCGGGCTTGAGCCCGTCCTGCCAGCCCCACCCGGTGATCCGGTCCAGGACGCCCCGGTCCCGGGTGATGATCGTGATCGGGACGTCGTGGCTGGCGTTCTCGCCGGTGACGACCGCGGCGGGCTGATGGTCGCCGAGGAAGATGAACACGAGATCGTCGTCGCCGTAGGTCTGGACGTAGGAGACGAGCGTGCTCAGCGTGTACTGGATGGACTGCCGGTAGTCGGCCCGGATCTGGGCGGTGCTGCGCCGCCGCTCATCCTCCTCGCCGGCGGTGCCACGGTAGATCGCCCCGTCGCCGACGGTGGCCCAGTCGACCAGTCGCGGGACGGGCGTCCACGGTGCGTGGCTCGACACCAGCGCGAGCTCCGTCATCACCGGGTTGCCGTCCTGTTTCGCCTGCTCAAGGCGCTGCCAGCTGGACAGCGTGAACTGGTCGGGCATCGTGCCGAAGCTGAACTTCGGACCACGGTACCCGAGCGCCCTGGCGTCGTAGAACCGCTCGTAGCCGAAGAAGGAGCCCTCCGGCCACGCCCTGCTGACGGCGGGCATCACGCCGACGGTCTGCCAGTTGGCCCGTCGGAAGGCGCCGTTGAGGGTCATCCGGTCACTCGCCAGCAGGGTGCGGTGCCGCTGGTCGTTGTCGATCCACAGACCGGAGAGCAGGGTGTCGTGCGCGAGCCAACTGCCGCCGCCGAACGTCGGCGAGGTGAGGAAGCCGGACTGCGCGGCGAATCCCGCCGCCTGCAACTGGCTGGTGCCGCTGTCCAGGACGGCGCCGACCTGCGGGGCGAACTCCGGGTCCTCGACGGCGTCCCGGCCATAGCTCTCCACGAAGGCGATGACCACGTTCTTGCCCCGCAGCGCGGTGAGGAGTTGGTCGCCGGGAGTCTGCTCGAACCGGTCGTCCTCGAGTAGCGCGGCGAACTTCTCCCGGTCGTCGAGTCGCAGGCGCACCTGGAAGCCGTGGCCGTTTGTCAGCGTGGTCGCCGACGTGTCGGCGACCGCTACGCCCTCGACCACCCGCACGTTGAACGCGGCGCAGGCCACCCAGACGACCACCAGCGCCGCCACGATCCGGGTGGCCCCGGTGCGGTGCCCGATCACCAGCCGGCGCAGCCGCCGCACCGACAGCGTGACCAGGACCGGCAGGCCCACCGCCACCACCGCCAGGGCGATCGCGGCGCCGACGGCGGCGGGCCGACCGTACGACTCGCTGAGGAAGGCGAACGCCTCGTCCAGCAACGCCCAGTCGAGCACCAGGTCGAACGCCCGGCTGAGGGCGGCGGAGAACCCCAGGTCGAGCAACTTCAGCAGGCCGAGCAGACCGAGAGCCACGCCAGTGAGCGTCGCGACCAGCCGGCTCCCGCGCGATGGCAGCGCGAGCAGGAGGGCCACGACCAGCAGCGCCTCCAGGGGGATCCGCACGAACGCCGCCGGGGTGAGGCGACCGAAGTCGTACGGTGCGGTGAGCACGAGCAGCACCAGCAGCGCGGCCAGGACGGTCACGAGTCGGGCCCGGATGGAGCGGCCCGGCCGACCCTCGGGTGCGGTGCCGTCGGTCTCGGTGGCGTCCGACAGTTCGCCTCTCATCGCCCTCCGTCCCTGGCTCGACTGCTGACGTACGCGCGTCAAGAGCGACAACCCGGGCATCCTTCCATGATCTTCGTGGGGCGTGGCATCCGGGCGGCTCAGACGCGGGCGGTCCCGCGTCGGGCCACGGCGACCGGCCTGTGCTCCGGCCAGGGCATCGCGTCAGGCGCATCGGGAACGTGTGCGACGTGCTGGGTGATGGCGGCGTGCTGGGTGACCGGTGCGTAGTGACTGGCCGGGGCATCGTGGGTGACCGGGGCGTCGTGGACGAGGGTGCGGCGCAGGTGACGGGTCAGCCACAGCCACGTGACGTCGCGCCCGAAGGACTCGACGAGCAGCGCCAGCGACACCACCAGCATGGCGGTCGTCAGCGGCCCGGGCAGCGCGTCACCCATCGCCACCGTCAGCACCACGCCCTGGATCGCCGCGACGACCTTGCGCCAGTAGCGCGGCGGCAGCGACCCGCGCATCCATCCCAGCACCCAGCTCGCGGCCACGAAGACGTACCGCATCGCGCCGATCGCCAACACCCAGGCACCCACCGAGGGGGCCACGTAGAGGCACAGCACCAGCACCAGGAACGAGTCGATCTCCATGTCGAAGCGCGCGCCGAGCTCGCTGGTCGTCCCGGTGCGTCGGGCCGTGTAGCCGTCCACCGCGTCGAGGACCAGCGCCACGGTGGTGAGGGTGACCATCAACGCGACCGGCGCCGGCCGGGTGAACGACTCCGCGGCCAGGGCCGTCACGCCGCCGACGAGGATCGCCCGGCTCAGAGTCACGCGGTCGGCCGGGCTCAGACCAGGCGCGGTCGACCGGGACATCCCCCGGCTGAGCAGGAGGCACAGGCCCACTCCGTAGGCCAGCCCCGCCAACCATCCCGCCGCGCCCAGACCGACTGTCCCCGCGAGCACCGCCAGCACGACGATCTGCACGATCAGCCCGACGAGCGGACCAGTTCGAACCGTTGACATCGTGCCTCCGCGAATCTGGTGTGTGACCCTGACCGTCATCACGGAAAATATGACCGATCGGTTCATTTTGAACGGGACTCACCATGTATACGGACGAACGTGCCCCGTCGGATGCGGATTAGTCGTAGACGGTGGGTGCAGCTCGTCGCCGCCGACGACGCCACGGACGCGACGACGGTGCCGAGGTCAGGCCACGCCGGCCGCGGGCGTGCCGAGGGCGTGGAGTGCGGCGGCGGTCACCGGGTCGGCCGGAAAGAAGGCCTCGACGGCCAGCCCCGAGACGGTGACGTCCAGCGGGGTGCCGAAGAGGGTGGTCGTGCTGATGAAGGCCAACTCCCGGTCGCCGTGGCGGTACCGCAGTGGGATGACGACACGCGACAGCTCGTCGCCGGTCGGTGCCCCGATGTCGTCGCCACTGGGATAGCCGCGAAGCTCGTCGAGCAGATCGGACAGGACCGGGTCGCTGGTCGCCGCGGCCTGTTGGCGCAACCGCGCGAGCAGGTGGGCCCGCCACTCGGGAAGGTTGAGGATTCGCGGGGCCATGCCGTCGGGGTGCAGGCTGAGCCGCAGCACGTTGACCGGTGGGGTGAGCAGGTGAGGTTTCGCGTCGGCGGTGAACAGGGCCACGGCGGGGTTGGCCTCGACCAGCTGCCAGTGCTGGTCGATGAGCACCGCCGGGTACGGGCTGTGCCCGTCGAGAATCTGCCGTACGGCGGCCCGGAACGGGGCGAGTTGCGGGTCGGTCAGCTCGTGGCTGGGGTAGGCGGGGGCGTAGCCGCCGGCGAGCAGCATCGTGTTGCGCTCGGCCAGCGGCAGGTCGAGCCGCTCCGCCAGCCGCAGGATCAGGTCCGGGCTCGGCCGGGATCGCCCGGTCTCCACGAAACTCAGATGCCGGGCCGACACACCCGCCTCGATCGACAGGTCGAGCTGACTCATTCCGCGGGTTCGACGCCAGTCGCGCAGCAACTCCCCCACCGGTCGGCCCGGCCTGGTCCTGGTCGTCACCCCCCGACCCTAGTGACCACACCGGAGGTACGCCCCATTACCTGCGACGTAATCGACAGCGCGCACCGACGCTCGCGATCATCTCTACGAAGCGTCCCCGACGATCGGAGAATCATGACCGCGTACGCGCTCGCTCATCTGCGTAGGGCACCTGTCCATGCCGAGGTGCTCGAATATCTGGAGCGCATCGATGCCACCCTGGCACCCTTCGAAGGTCGGTTCATCGTCCACGGTGGGCCGGTCGAGGTGCTGGAAGGCAGTTGGCCGGGCGATCTTGTCGTCATCGAGTTTCCCGACTCGACCAGGGCCCGCTCCTGGTACGGCTCCGATGCGTACCAGGAGATCAAGCAGTTGCGGACGAGGCACCTGGCCGGCGACGTGATCCTCGTCGAGGGGGTCGACGCCGACCACAGCTCCGCGGAGATGGCTGCCGCGATCCGCCGGGCCGATGGTTCCTGAGGTCGGGATCAGGCCTTCGGCAGGGTGAGCACGTCGGCTCCGTCGTTGGTGATGGCGATCGTGTGCTCGCTGTGCGCCGTCCGGCAGCCGGTCACGCTGCGCAGCGTCCAGCCATCGGCGTCGGTGACGAGCTTGGCGGTGTCCGCCATGACCCAGGGCTCCAGCGCCAGCAGCAGGCCCGGGCGCAGTCGGTACCCGCGTCCGGGCCGCCCGGTGTTGGAGACGTGCGGGTCCTGGTGCATGGTCGAGCCGACGCCGTGACCGCCGAACTCGGTGTTGACCGAGTATCCCGCCGCGGTGAGGACGGAGCCGATGGCATGGGAGATGTCACCGATGCGGGCGCCCGGGCCGGCGGCGGCGATCCCCGCGCTCAGTGCGCGCTCGGTCGCGTCGATCAGCGCGACGCTCTCCGGGGGCTGCACGTCGCCCACGATGAAGCTGATGGCGGAGTCGGCGACGACTCCGCCCAGGGAGACGGCGAGGTCGAGCGACAGCAGGTCGCCGTCGGCGAGGGTGTAGTCGTGCGGCAGTCCGTGCAGCACGGCGTCGTTGACCGACGTGCAGATGTAGTGGCCGAACGGCCCACGCCCGAAGGACGGCTCATAGTCGACGTAGCAGGACTGCGCCCCGGCCTCCATGATCATGCTGCGTGCCCACGCGTCGATCTCCAGGAGGTTCGTGCCGACCGCGCTGCGGCTCTTCAGCGTCCGCAGGATGTCGGCGACCAGGGCGCCGGAATCCTTCGCTCGCAGCAGGTCGGTGGGGGTCAGGATCTCGATCATGCAGCGCCTTCCTCGCACTTCCAATAACTATCCCGGCCATATTATCCCGGTACTAGAATCGGGCCATGGTCAGGTTGCCGCTCACTCCCGAAGAGGTCGAACGCGGACAGCGGCTCGGCGCCCTGCTGCGTCGAGCCCGGGGGGACCGTTCGATGCTCCTCACCGCACTGGACGCGGGTGTCTCGCCGGAGACTCTCCGGAAGATCGAGTCCGGTCGCATCGCCACCCCCGCCTTCCCGACCATCGCCGCCATCGCCGACGTCCTCGGCCTCTCCCTGGACGCGGTGTGGTCGGAGATCAACCACTCCGACGAGGGGGCCGGGCTGCCAGGCTCAGGTCGCGACACGGTCGAGCGGTTGGCCTCGTAAGGTCCGACACGAGCCCAAGATCCGCACAAGAACAAGGAAAGTGCTGCCTCACTCGCCGCCGAGGCACCTACATCCCCGAAGTTGTGCAGATCTTGGTCGATGCGGAGCGTGTTGCGGCTTCAGGGCGCGTCGGGTCCCCACCACGGCGTGAGGACGGCCGGGTCGGCGACGAACTGCTCCACCTGCGTACGCTCCGGGTCGGTCAGGGTCAGCGCCTGGAGGCGGGCGCCCCACTCGGGGACGCGCTCCGCCTTCCCCAACGCCACCGACAGCTCGATCAGGGCGGCCAACGCCATCGCCTGCTCGACCACCGGCGCGTCGTCGGCGCGGCGGCGCATTCCGGAGTCGAGCGCCCGGTAGGCAGCTCGGTCGTCCATCTTGAACTCGCGCAGGATCCGCGCGTTGTCGAGCACCCGCGCCAGGCCCTGCAACTCCGCCGACCCGCCGTACTCCAGGTCCTCCGGCTCGTCGCGCTGGATGAAGGTGATGGTGTTGCCCGACGGGTCGACGATGCTGAACCGCGACGCCCCGGCCCGGTAGCGGGTCATCCGGGGTAAACCCTTGACCAGCACCTTGCCGTAGCTGCGACGCATCGTCTCGGCGAACGTCGCGTGGTACGGCGCGACCGCGTCGACCATCACCAGGCAGCCGCCGGACGTCTCCTTCGCCGGGTCCAGGTCCTTGGGCGCGGGGCCGTAGTGCAGTTGGAACCCACTCCACTGCAAGGCCAGGTACACGTACGGCTTGAGCTGCTTGTAGGTCACCTCGAACCCGAGCGCCTGCCAGAACGCCAGGGTCTCCTCTGGCGCGGGGCAGGGCAGCAGCGGCAGTGTCGTCTCGTTCGGCCGGACGCGATCCTCTGTGGTCGTCACTGTTCGCTCCCCGTGTGGTCGGCAGACCGGCCATTGTGCCAGCGCGGGCGACGGTCCTCGGCGGGATTCGCCTCCTACCCAGGGAGGAGACCCCGCTCCGACCGCCGGCCACAACCGGGGCTCGCGGTCGGACGCGAGCGGCGGGCACTGTCGCGACCATCTACAGACATGACAATCGATCTGCGCCGGACGGCACGCTGGCACCGCCCACTGATGTTCCTCGTGTACGCGATGGCGGCGCTCGCCGTGGTCTGCGCGGTCGGCATCGTCGTCGACCCACGCGTCCTGGTCGGGGCGCCGATCTGGCTCAAGCCGTTCAAGTTCGCGGTGTCCTTCGTGCTGTACGGCGTCACCCTCGCGTGGATGCTCTCGCTGCTGCCCCGTCGGAGCCGGCTCGCGGAGCGGATGGCCACCCTCATCGTCGCCGTCGCGGCGGTCGAGAACGTGGTGATCGTCGGACAGGTGGTGCGTGGGCAGACCAGCCACTTCAACGACAGCACCCCTCTGAACACCGCCCTCTTCGCGGCGATGGGCGCGGCGATCGGCGTGCTGTTCTTCGCGCACCTCGTCCTGGGGATCGTGGTGTTGATCCGCCGGATTCCCGACCTGGTTGCCCGCCGCGCGGTCGGCTGGGGTCTCGGCCTGTCACTGCTGGGCATGGTGGCGGCGGTGCCGATGGCACTGCCCGGTCAGGACCCGGGGATCGAGGGGGTCGCCGGGGCGCACAGCGTGGGTGTGCCGGACGGTGGGGCGGGTCTGCCACTGGTTGGATGGAGCACCATGGGCGGAGACCTGCGGATCGGGCACTTCGTGGGGTTGCACGCCCTCCAGGCCCTGCCGCTCCTGGCGATCCTGCTGAACCGGTTCGCGACGCGGTTGGACGAGCGCACCCGGGCACGGCTCGTGGTCGTGGCGGGCGCGGCGTACGGCGTACTCACTGTGATGTTGACCTGGCAGGCACTGCGTGGGCAGGCGCTGCTGCGGCCGGACGCTGTCACCCTCGCCGCGGTCGCGGCCCTGGTGGTCGCGACGGCGACCGCCGCCGCTCTGGTGCTGGCCCGGCGGCGCCGCTCCGACCTGGCGTTGGCCGCATGACCGAGATGCTGTTCGTCCTGACGTTCGCGGTGGCCGCGCCGTTCTGGGCCATGATGATCCTGCTGCCGCGATGGTCCTGGACCGCCCGCGTCATCTCGTCGCCGCTGATCGTGCTGCCGGTGGTGGTGATCTACGCGCTGCTGGTGATCCCGGCGTTCGGCGACGTGCTGCCGGCCGTGGCGTCGCCGACCCTGGCGGGGGTGCGCGACCTGCTCGGCACCTCCGACGGGGCGGCGGCGGGCTGGGCGCACATGATCGCGTTCGATCTGTTCGTCGGGCGCTGGGCATGGTTGGACAGCCGCGAACGGGGGGTGCCGGCGCTGGTGATGGCTCCGGTCCTGCTGCTGACCATCCTGCTCGGCCCGCTCGGCCTGGCCGCCTATCTCGCGGTCCGCACCCGGTGGCGGTTGCCGGAGGGCGCTGCCACCGAGCCACAGCACCTAGGCTGAGCCCGTGCGCTGGCTGGGTCGGCTGTTCAACACGCGCGACACGCTCGTGCGGCTGACGCTGCTCGACCTCGCCGGGGTGGGCTACCTGGTCTTCTGCACCCAGGCGGGCCGCACGCCGACGGTGACACAGTGGATCCTCGCGGTGGGCGCGTTCGCCGCGGCGCTGCTGCTGCACCGTCGGCCGGTCGCCAACATGATGGTGCAGGCCGCGTTGCTGGCCGCGGCGATCGCCCTGCTCGACGACATCATGATCAATCAGGTCGGTGCCAGCTGGGCGTTGATCGAGATCACCATCGGGGCGTACCGCGCCCGCACCATCTGGTTGGCCGCCGGGCTGCTGGCCGTGGTCGACCTGACCAACACGATCGGCGATCCGGCCGACCGGGTCGCCGCCGGCGTCGTCGGCCTGGCCCTGGAGGTCGGCATCCCGTTGCTGCTCGGCCTGGTCATCCGCGCCAACTGGAATCTCGCCCGACAGGCCCAGGAACGCGCCGTCGCCGAGCAACGGCAGCACGAGTCGGAGAGCCGCGCGGCACGGGCCGACGAACGCAGCGCCATCGCCCGCGAGCTGCACGACGTCGTCGCGCACCACGTCGCGTCGATGGTGCTGCGGGTCGGCGTGGCCCGGCACGTGCTCACCGACCTGGATCCCCGGATCGACGAGGTGTTCGACGACGTGCACGGCACGGGCACCGCGGCCCTGGGGGAGCTGCGCCGGCTGGTCGCGGTGCTGCGCGACCCCGACGGGGTACGCGGCGACGCGGCGCTGACCGCGATCGAGCCCTCCGCGTTGCCGGCGGCGATCGGCGCGGCGATCGACCGGGCCCGTCAGGCCGGCATCACCGTGGAGGCCGACCTGGACCCGGCGATCGGTTCGCTCGACGCGGTGCGCGGCATGGCGGTGCTGCGGCTGACCCAGGAGGCACTGACCAACGTGGCCAAACACGCGGGTACGTCCGCTGTGGCGCACCTCGTGGTCGCCGTCCGCGACGGCGTCGTGCACTGGGAGGTCGCCGACACCGGTCGCGGCGGGGTGCCGGCGGGTGTGCCGACCGGCGGTGGCCTGTTGGCCGGTGTGCCGACCGGCGGCGGGCACGGCATCACCGGGATGCGCGAGCGCGTCGAGGTCCTCGGCGGCCGGTTGGAGGCGGGCCCGTCCGGCACCGGGTGGCGGGTGCGCACCGCCCTCCCGGCCGTGGTGGCCGCCTCCGACCGGGCACCGGTCCGGTCGGTGCCCGGTGAACGCGGGGCCCCGGCCGACTCCCCCGCACCGGAGTCGGCGTGATCCGGGTGCTGCTGGTCGACGACCAGCACCTGATCCGGGCCGGGTTGCGGATGCTCTGTGCGTCCCAGCCCGACATCGAGGTCGTCGGGGAGGCCGACAACGGCCGCGAGGCGATCACACTGGCCGCCCGGCTCCTTCCCGACGTCGTCGTCATGGACCTGCGCATGCCCGGCGTCGACGGGATCACCGCGACCAGCCGGATCCTCGCCGCGCGACCAGCCGCCCGCATCCTGGTGCTGACCACGTTCGGCGACGACGACCACCTCTACCCCGCGCTGACTGCGGGCGCCTGCGGGTTCCTGCTCAAGGACGCGCCCCCGGCTGAGCTGCTCGACGGCATCCGCCGGGCGGCCGTCGGTGACAGTCCGTTCAGCCCGGAGGTGCTGCGACGCCTCGTGCAGCGTGCGGTGCACGCCCGCCCCGAGACACCACGGTCGGTGCAGGGCCTGACCGCCCGCGAGCAGGAGGTGCTGAACCTGGTCGCCGAGGGCCTGTCGAACACCGAGATCGGCGACCGCCTCCACATCGGCGTCACCACGGTCAAGACCCACATCACCAGCCTGATGACCAAGACCGACAGCCCCAACCGGGTCCGCCTGGCCCTGTTCGCCCGGGGCGTCTGACGTCAGGCCCGCATCCGGGCGGACACGCCGATGACGAGCACCAGCGGCACGATCAGCAGCGCCGGGGCGACGACCGCCAGGTGCAGGGCGACCAGTGCGCCGACGGCGGCGCCGACCATGAGGGCCAGCAACACCTGGGCCTTGGGGCGCAGGTTGCCCCACGGGCTGCGCGCGGCGACGCCGGCGATCAGGCTGGTGAGCGTGCCGGTCAGGTACGTGGAGGACAGGCCGGGCACGCCGAACCGTTGGATGGCACTGCTCTGCACGCCCAGCGCCACCGCCGACAGCATGAGCAGCGCGAGGTGGACACGCGCGTCGGCGGTGTGCAGCGTGACCTCCCAGACGACGAGGAACACGACGAACACCAGCAGCTCCAGGACGAGCGCCCAGGTGACCCGCCGGGGCCAGACCCTGTCGCCCGGTCGTGCCGAGCCGACGACGCGGGCGCCGGCGAGGACACCGACGATGAAGCTGACGATGGCGCAGCCGGACGTCAGGGCCAGCTCGGCGTCACCTCGGCCCGCCGAGAGTCCGAGCAGGACCATGTTGCCGGTCATGACGCTGGCGAAGGCGCCGCCGAGGGAGAGGAACCCGATGGCGTCGGCGCAACCGGTCAGGAAGGTGAGCACGACGACGAGCGCGTGCCGTCGACGCAGGAGGCGCGGGTCCTGCTGAGCCGCAGGGCGGGGCTGGATGACGTTGGGCACTGTGCTCGACACTGTCGGCCACCCTCCAAGAATTGTTCTTCGTATACACTTTGTCCGGACATGTTCACGGAGAGGCGACCAGGTGGCTGAAGATCTGCGGGACAAGCTCGGCGCGCAACACCTGCCGCTACGCGATCAGGTCCTCGCCGCCCTGCGCACCGCCATCATCGACGGCAACTACCTACCCGGTGAACGGCTCACCGAGGACCGGCTGGCGGAAGACTTCGGCGTCTCCCGCAACCCCGTCCGGGAGGCCCTGCGCGTCGCCGAGGCGGAAGGATTCGTCGTGATCCTCCCCCGCCGGGGAGCGGTCGTCGCCTCACCGAGCAGCGGCACCGTCGCCGACATGTTCGCCGTCCGCGTACGCCTGGAGACGCTGGCCGCCCGGCTGGCCGCCGAGCGGGCGACCGCCGCGGACGTGGTGGCCCTGCGTGCCCTGCTGGACGAGGGACGCGAGGCGACACAGCGGCAGGACCTGGCCCGGGTCGCCGAGCTGAACAGCACCCTGCACCTGCGCATCCTCCAGGTCAGCGGAAACCCCTGGCTGTCGTCGATCGCCAAGTCGCTCTACCTCCATGTCCAGTGGGTCTTCCGGCTCGGGGCGGCCGAACGCGCGCCACACTCGTGGGCCGAGCACATCCAGCTCGTCGACGCCATCGAGTCAGGCGACGGCGACCGCGCCGAGCGGGCCGCGCTCGACCACCTCGACGCGGCGTCCGCCGCGGCCCACGAGAACGCCGAGGGTGGCTACGCCAGGCCCTAACGCCCGCACGCGTAGCCCTGCATCCCCCGGGGGTTCGCCCCGGCGGAGAGCACGCCCGTCGCCGGGTCGCGGCTCACCGCGCAGAGCCGACCGAGGCTCCACGAGTCGGTGACCCGCACCTCGTGCCCGTACGCCCGCAGGGCCGCCAGCACGTCGTCGTCGAACCGGTCCTCCACCACCAGGACGCCGGGCTCCATGTCCCGTGGGTAGAACGACCCCGGCAGGCTGAGCGTGTGCCACGCCGGCGCGTCGATGGCCTCCTGGAGGGGCTGGCCGCCGACGAGGTGCCGCAGCAGGAACGGCAACTGCCACTGGTCCTGCTGGTCGCCGCCGGGTGTCCCGCAGGCCAGCACCGGCTCCCCGTCGCGGTGCACCATCGTCGGGCTCAGCGTCGTACGCGGCCGACGGCCGGGGGCCAACGACGAGGCCAGCCCCTCCTCCAGCCAGAACATCTGCAACCGGCTGCCCAGCGGAAAGCCGAGTTCCGGGATGGTGGGCGAGCTCTGCAACCAGCCACCACTGGGGGTAGCGGAGATCATGTTTCCCCAGCGGTCGACCACGTCCACGTGGCAGGTGTCGCCACGGGTCACGCCGTCCGACTGCACTGTCGGCTCCCCCGTCGTCGCATCCGTCGGGTCGGCACGCCGGCCGGCGCCGGGTCGGACGTGGGCCGCCAGCCGTGGCAGCGCCCCGTCGGGACGCCCCGGCCGCAACTGGGCCGACGCGTGGTCACCGATCAGGGCCGCCCGCTCCCGCGCGTACTCCCGGGAGAGCAGCGCCTTGGCGGGCACCTCGACGTCGTCGCCGTACCAGGCCTCCCGGTCGGCGAAGGCGAGCTTGAGCGCCTCGACCTGGGCGTGCACGCCCCGGGCGGTCGACGGGTCGTACGCGGTGGGGTCGTCGAGCGCGTCGAGGGTGGCCAGTGACTCCAGCAGCACCGGGCCCTGGCCCCAGAAACCGGTCTTCGCCACCGTGTAGCCGTGCCAGTCGAGGGTGGCGGGCGCCTCCCAGGTCGCCGAGTACGCGGCCAGGTCGTCACCGGTGATCAGCCCGGCGTTCGGCCGACCGCTGGAGTCCTGGAACGGCTGGCGGCTGAACGCGTCGATGGCCTCGGCGACGAAACCCGTACTCCAGGCGCGACGCGCGGCCTCGATCTGCGCCTCCCGGTCCGCGCCCGCCGACTGGCCCGCCTCGACCAGCCTGCGCAGGGTGCCCGCGTACGCCGGGTTGGTGACCATCTCCCCGGCGGCGGGTGGCCGGCCGCCGCGCAGCCAGAGCGCGGCGGAGGTGGGCCAGTGTTCCTCGAACAGCGACCGCACGGCCGCCACGGTGTCACCGACCCGGCCCACCAGCGGGTGTCCGGCGCCGGCGTAGCCGATCGCCGGCTCCAGCACCTCGGCGAGGGTGAGCGTGCCGTGCTCGCGCAGCAGCAGGAGCCAGGCGTCCACCGCGCCGGGTACGGCCGCCGCGAGCGGCCCGGCCCCCGGGATGAGGTCCATGCCGAGCGACCGGAAGTGCGCGATGGTGGCACCGGCCGGCGCGGGCCCCTGCCCGCACAGCACCTTCGGCGTCGGGTCCGCCGCGGTGGCCACGATGGCGGGCACCTCGCCGCCCGGCCCGTTCAGGTGCGGCTCGACGACGTGCAGGACGAACCCGGCGGTGACTGCGGCGTCGAAGGCGTTGCCCCCGCGTTCGAGGATGCCCATCGCCGCCTGGCTGGCGAGCCAGTGCGTCGAGGAAACCATGCCGAAGGTGCCCTGGAGCGTGGGTCGGGTGGTGAACGTCATGACAACACCTCACTGGGATCTGCGGTGCGAACGTCGGGGCCGGTGCCGTCGGGCCGGACCAGGTGGCACGCGGCCATGCCGTCGCCGATGGCCGTCCGCGCCGGCACCTCCGTCGCGCACCTGTCGAACGCGAGCGGGCACCGGGTCCGGAACCGGCACCCGGACGGCGGGTCGAGCGCGGACGGCAGGTCGTCGCCGAGCAGCACCGGCTGACGCTCGCGTTGGCGCACCGGGTCGGCCACCGGCGCGGCGGACAGCAGCGCCTGCGTGTACGGGTGGGCGGGCCGGGCGAAGATCCGCTCGCGGCTGCCCTGCTCGACGAGTTGGCCGAGGTACATGACGGCGATGTCGTCGGCCAGGTACTCGACAGCGGACAGGTCGTGGGTGATGAACAGGCAGGCGAACCCGATGTCGCGTTGCAGGTCGGCGAGGAGGTTGAGCACCGACGCCTGCACGGACACGTCGAGTGCGCTGGTGGGTTCGTCGGCGATGAGCAGCATGGGCTCGGAGATCAGTGCCCGGGCGATGCTGACCCGTTGGCGTTGCCCGCCGGACAGCTCGTGGGGGTAGCGTCGTGCCACCTCGGCGCGCAGGCCCACCCGTTCGAGTTGGGGGGCGACGCGGGCGTCCCGGTCGCGCCGGGAGATCCGGTTGCCGGCCAGCCGCAGCGGCTCGGCCACGATGTCGCCCACCAGCATGCGCGGGTCCAGGGACCCGGCCGGGTCCTGAAAGACGATCGACACCGCGCCGCGATGGGGGCGCAGTCGCCGTCGGGACAGGTGCGTGACGTCCGTCCCGGCGATCCGGACCGTCCCGGCGGTCGGCTCGACGAGCCGCACCACGCATCGACCCACTGTCGACTTCCCGGAGCCGCTCTCCCCCACCAGGGCGGTGACCCGGCCCCTCGGGATCGTCAGGGACACCCCGTCCACGGCGCGGACCGGGCCGAAGTGCATCACCAGGTCCTCGATCTCCAGGGCGTTGGGCTGCGGCGTCATCGGGTCGCCTCCTGGGGTGCCGTTGGTGCCGTTGTGCAGGGGTGCCAGCAGGCCGCCACGTGGTCCGTGCCACCGACGCCCTCCAGAGGCGGGGCGGAGTCGCGGCACGTCGCGTCGGCGGCCGGGCACCGGTCCGCGAAGGTGCACGCGTCGGGTTGGGTCGACAGGACGGGCACCAGCCCGGGGATCTCGGTCAAGCGGTCCGTGCCGGCGTGCCGGCCCGGCTGCGGTGACGCCGACAGGAGCCCGGCCGTGTACCGGTGCCTGGGGTGGGCGAACAGGTCGTCGACCGGTGCCCGCTCCACCACCCGTCCCGCGTACATGACGACGACGCGGTCGGCGATGTCGGCGATCACGCCAAGGTCGTGCGTGATGATGAGGATGCTCGTGCCGAGCCGGTCGCGCAGGTCCCGCAGCACCTGGAGGATGCCGGCCTGGACGGTGACGTCCAACGCGGTGGTCGGCTCGTCGGCCACCAGCACCTTCGGGCCGCAGGCCACCGCCATCGCGATCATCACGCGCTGGCGCATGCCACCGGAGAGCTGGTGCGGGTAGGTGTCGACCCGCTGCGCCGCGGACGGGATCCCGACCAGCGTCAGCAGCTCCACGGCCCGGGCCCGCGCGGCTCGTCGGGACATCCGTTCGTGGACCTGGAGCACCTCCCCGATCTGCCGCCCGACGGTGAGCACCGGGTTCAAGGACGTCATCGGCTCCTGGAAGATGTAGGCGATCTCCTGGCCGCGTACCCGGCGCAGCGCCGACTCGCGGGCGCCGACCAGTTCGACGCCGTCGAGGCGTACCGAGCCGGTGACCCGGGCGCTGCCGGGCAGCAGGCCGGCGATGCTCATCGCGGTGACGCTCTTGCCGCACCCGGACTCGCCCACCATCCCGACGATCTCCCCGGAGGCGAGGTCCAGGCTGACCCCGTCCACCGCCGAGACGGTGCCGGTCTCGGTCGGGAACGACACCGAGAGGTCGCGGATCGCCAGGACGGGCGCGGCAGTGCCCGCGGGGGCCGTGGTCATCGGCGGTCTCCCTTCGGGTCGAGGGCGTCGCGCAGGGCGTCACCGAAGACATTGAACGCCAGCGCCAAGCCCATGATCACGACACCGGGAAGGACGGCGGCCCACGGTGCCCGGGCGGCGAACTGCTGGGCGGTGGCCAGCATCGTGCCCAGGCTGGGCGCCGGGGGTTGGATGCCGAGGCCGAGGAAGGACAGCACTGCCTCGCCGAGGATCGCGGCCGGGATCGCGACGGTGGCCTGCACCAGGATCACCGACGTCGCGTTCGGCAGGATGTGCCGGGCCAGCACCCACAGGTCACTCGCCCCGTCGACCACGGCCGCCGCGACGAAGTCCAGCGACTTGAGGCGCAGCGTGTCCGAGCGGACGACCCGGATCACCCCGGGGATCTGGGCGATGCCGATGGCCACCGCCGCGTTGCCGAGGCTGGCACCCCGGATGGCCGCCAGCCCCACCGCCATGATCAGGAACGGGAACGCGAGCAGCAGGTCGGTGAAGCGCGAGATCATGGCGTCCCAGGCCCGGAAGTAGCCGGCCGCCAGCCCGAGTGGCACCCCGATGACCAGGGAGGTGGCCACCGCCAGGAGCCCCACCTGCAACGACGCCCGCGCGCCGAGCATGATGCGGGAGAGGACGTCCCGGCCGAGGTCGTCGGTGCCGAGCACGTGGCCGGAGGTGCCGGGCGGTGCGAACGTACGGGCGAAGTCGGTCTGGTCGACGGAGTAGGGCGCGATCCACGGCGAGAGCAGCGCGGTGGCCGCCGCCAGCGCGAGCACGACGAAGCTCACCACGGCGAGTGGGTTGCGGCGCAACCGTCGCAGCACCCGTGCGCGCCGGGTGACGCTGACCGAGGTCTCCGCCATCGGTACGGTGAGGACGGTCATGCCGGATCTCCCGTCACCCGGATGCGGGGGTCGATGACCGAGTAGAGCAGGTCGACGAAAAAGTTGATCACGATGTAGGCCGTCGCGGTGAGCAGGACGACGGCCTGGATCACCGGGTAGTCCCGTTGGAACACCGCGTCGATGGTCATCTTGCCGAAGCCCGGCAGCCCGAAGATCTGCTCGGTGACGACCGCGCCCGAGATCAGGCCACCGAGCTGGAGGCCCACGACGGTGACCACCACGATGAGACTGTTGCGCAGTGCGTGCCGGGTGATGACGGCGCGCGGCCGCAGGCCCTTCGCCTTGGCCGTGCGCACGTAGTCGGAGGAGAGCGAGTCCAGCATCGCCGACCGGGTCTGCCGCATGATGATGGCGGCGAGACCGGTGCCGAGGATCACCGCCGGCAGGACGATGTGGTGCAGGTTGTCCACGGGATCCTCCAGGATCGGCACGAAGCCGGAGGCGGGAAACAGCCCGGTCGCCACGGACAGGTAGAGGATCGCGAGCAGCCCGAGCCAGAAGTGCGGCACCGACAGACCCACCAGGGCCAGGCCGTTGGCGAGCCACTCCGCGGGCCGCCCACGACGCACCGCCGCGAGCACGCCCGCGCCGACCCCGAGCGCCGAGGCGATGAGGATCGCCAGGACGGACAGTTCGACGGTCACCGGCAGGGCGGTCGTGAGCATCGACGACACCGGCGTACCGGTGCGGATCGACACCCCGAAGTCGCCCTGCGCCATGCGCTCCACGTACTGCGCGAACTGGACCGGCAGCGGCTGGTCCAACCCGTAGTGCCGACGGATGGCCTCCAGCGCCTCCGGCGAGCGGTCCTCCCCGGCCAGCGCGAGGGCCGGGTCACCGGGCAGGGCCCGCACGCCGACGAAGACCACGATCGTCGACAACAGCAGTGTCAACGCCGACTGCCAGGCGCGGGTGAGCAGGTAGCGGGCCACTGTGACCTACTTGGCGAAGCCGGCGAAGGCCGCCCGGAGCACACCGTCCGGGAAGACCTGCAGGCCCTGGAGCTGCTTGCTCACGGCGGTCAGGTTGCGCTGCCGGTAGAGGTAGATCAGGGCGTCGTCCTGCTGAAGCAGGGTGACCGCCTGCCCGTACAGCTTCTTGCGCTCCTCGACGTCGCCGGCCTGGCGGGCCTGGGTCAGCAGGGTGTCGAGCTGCGGGTTGCTGTAGCCGGCGACGTTCTGGCTCGCCTTGGTGCCAACGAAGTTCGTGATGTTGGCGTCCGGGTCGATCCGCCCGCTCCAGCCGAGTTGCAGCAGCTCGAAGTTGCCGCGGTCCTGCTCGTCGAGGAGCGACGAGTATTCCACCGGGTTGATCTTCAGGTCGAACCCGCCGTCCTTGACCATCGACTGGAGCGCCTGCGCGAGACGCAGCGTGTCGGGCGTGTTCGAGGCCAGCATCGTCACCGTGTACGGCGTCTGCACACCCGCCTCCGCCAGCAGCTGCTTGGCCTTTGCGGGGTCGTGCGCCGGGCAGGTCTGCGCCTCCGCCGACGAGAACGCGCTCGCGGGCGAGATCGGTGAGCAGGCGACGGCGTGCAGACCGTTGAACACCGCGTCGACCAGGGCCTTGCGGTCGATGGCGTGCTCGAAGGCCTGCCGTACCTTGGCGTTCTGCGCGACCGGGCGGTTGATGGGCTTGGGTGCCGTGCCGATGCCGTCGACGTTGCCGATGTTGATGGTCAGACCCTGGTAGCCGAGCGACTGCGACTGCAGGACCGAGACCGCGGCGTCCTGGCGCAGGGCGGCGAAGTCCTGGGTGGAGACGCTGTCGGCGACCTGCACGTCGCCGGAGCGCAGGTTGGCGGCACGGATGCTCGCGTCGGTGAGGATTCGCCACGAGATGCTGTCGAGGTGCACCTTGCTCGCGTCGTAGTAGTTCGGGTCCTTCACGACCTCGATCGAGTTCTGTGGCACCCGCTTGGCGAACTTGAAGGGGCCGACGCAGACCGGCGCGGAGGCGAAGTCGTCACCCAGGCTCCGCAACGCCTGGGCACTCATGATCATGCCGGCGCGGTCGGCGAGGGCACCGAGCAGCGGCGCGAACGGCTGCTTCAGTCGAAGGACGACGGTCTGCGCGTCCGGGGTGTCGACGCCGTCGATGGGCCCGAGTTCGCTCTTGCGCGCCGACCGGGCGTTGGTGAGGTGGCGTTGCAGGGTGGCCTTCACCGCGGCCGAGTCGAACGGCGTCCCGTCCGCGAAGCGCACGCCCGGGCGCAGCGGGATGGTCACCGTCCGGCCGTCGCCGCTCGTGGTGGGCAGCGCGGTCGCGAGCTGCGGTACGACCTGCGCCTTCTCGTCGACGTCGTAGAGCTTCTGGCACATCGCCTGGAAGACGTAGCGGGAGTAGAGGCTTCTCGACAGTGTCGGGTCCAGCGCGTCGGGCTCTGCGGAGAGGGCGATTTCCAACTTGCCACCCTGCTTCACGGCGGCGGGGTCTGCCGGCGTGCCGAAGGAATCCTGGCCGGCCGACTGGTTGTCGCCGGACGTGTCGCCGCCGCTGTTCGACACCGGTGAGCAGGCAACGATCGTGCAGACAGCGGCGGCCGCCGCCACTGCGGCCCGGAGCACGCGGGGGCGGGGCAGGCGCGTTTCGCTGGCGGAGAGGTTCGTCATGGAGAGCTCCTCAGGTGGGCGATTTGGGGAGCGTATGTTGTATACGATGACCGCCGCAAGACCTCCGTGATTGGCTTTCGGCAGCCCAGAAGACCGCTGACATTTCCTGCCGACCGGGCGGCCAGCCGCCAGCCTTTCGGCGTCAGCTCAGGGCGCGGACCGGGTCGTGGGCGGGGCCGGGTCACGCCGCAGGAGGCTGAGCAGGACGACGACCGCGAGCACCGCCACCACCGCGCTGAAGACCTCGCCGGCGGGGCGCAGACCGATCGTCTGGATCAGCAGACCGACCCCGACCGCGGGCACGCCCAGCATGGCGAACAGGATGGCGAAGAACGTCGACACCGCCTCGGCCTGGTGCTGCGGCTCGGTCTTCATGGTGATCGTCGCGATGCCGTCGCCGACCGCCACCCCGGACGCGACCCCGATGAGCGCCGCACTCACGAGCAGCGTGGCCAGCAGCGCCATCCACATGCTGAACGCGAGCAGGCCGGCTCCCACGATCAGGCCGACGCAGGCGCTGGCCAGCGCGGCGCGCGAGGACAGCACGCGGGTCAGCAGCTGACCGAACGCGGCACCGGCGAAGGCCACGAAGACCACCAGCGCGGCCAGGGTGTGCGAGGTCTCGTGCAGGACCATGCCGAGGAAGAGCCCAGTTACCGACGTGAGCACCCCGAGCGCGGCGAAGCCCGCACCGGCGGTGATCGCCGAGCGGACGAAGGCACCGCGAATGGCCGCGGGCACGTGCAACCGTTGCACCCGCAGGGTCACCGGTGAGCGCTCGCGGACCGTCTCCGGCACGCCCCGCAACGCGATGATCGCCAGCACCGCCAGGATCAGCACGATGGCCCAGGGCAGCCGCAGCGGGTCGGGTGCCACGTCCGACACGATCCCGGCCAGCAGGGTGCCGGTGGCAAGACCGCCCAGGTTCGCGAAGATCGACACGGTGGCGGCTCGTTTCGGATGCCGCCGGTCGATCAACTCCGCCAGCGCCGCGGTCGCCGCACCGATGATCAGCGCTGCGGACAGACCGGCGAGGATCCGACCGACGATGATCATCGCCAGGTCCACGGCGAACAGGAAGACGGCGTCCGCGGCGACGGAGAGCAGCAGCGCGGCGAGGATGACCGGTCGACGGCCGATCTGGTCGGAGAGCCGCCCGAAGACCAGCAGCCCGACGACCACGCCCAGCGCGTACAACGCGTAGACCACTGTCACCGTCAAGGACGAGAAGCCGAACTGCATCTCGTAGAGCGGGTAGAGCGGGGTCGGCACGGTGGTGCCCACGAGCGTGATCCAGAAGGCGAACGCGACCCGTACCGCGCCGGACGTGGAACCGGAGCGTGTCACCCGTACAGCATGGGTCTTGACCTTGGCGGAGGTGCGGCATCGGCCCTAAACGCCCGCATCAGGTGGTGGCGGGGCAGGAGGGTTGGTGCGCTGCCGGCCGACACTCCCCCGCCTCGACCCCCGTCAGCTCGCCGGCCCGCCATCGGGGGGCCCGGGTTCCCGGGGGTGGTACTCGGGGCGCAGCTTCGCGCTGGCGAACGCCGCCTTCACCGCCGCCGAGAGCGCCGTGATGTCGTACGCGCCGTAGTGCCGCCGGCCGTTGATGAAGAAGGTCGGGGTGCCCGTGACGCCACTGAGGTCGGCGGAGTCGGTGTCCTCGGCGACCCGGTCGACACCCATCCGCTTGACCATGTGCTCCCGGAACTGGTCGACGTCCAGGCCGAGTTGTTCGGCATAGCCGAGCACGTCGTCGGGGTTGAGGGCGTCCTGGTGGGCGAGCAGCAGGTCGTGCATCTCCCAGAACGCCCCCTGCTCGCCCGCCGCCTCGGCAGCCTCGGCGGCGAGTTGGGCGTGCGGGTGGACGTCGGTGAGCGGCAGGTGCCGCCAGACGTACCGGACGTTGGCGAAGTCGGCGAGCAGTTCCCGGACCACCGGCTCGGCCTGCCCGCAGTAGGGGCACTCGAAGTCGCCGTACTCCACGACAGTCACCGGCGCGTCGAGCGACCCGCGCATGTGGTCGCGCTCCGGGTCGACCGGCAGCATCAGGTCGACGATCCCCTCGGCGACACCGAGCAGCGCGCGCGCCCGCCGTGCCGGCGACAGTCGCCCGACCGAGCGGAACACCAGCCAGGTGACGAGGGACGCCCCCAGTGTCGCGACGAGGATGCCGAGCTTCGCCTCATCCAGGGCAGGGCCGCTGAGGGCATGGGTGGCGATGAGGAGCGCGACGGTGAACCCGATGCCGGAGATCGTGCCGACCCCCACGACGGCGACCCAGCCGACCGGTGGTCGGAACCGGTTGCCGCTGAGCCGGGCCACCAGCCAGGAGACACCCACGATCCCCGCTGGCTTGCCGACGACGTAGGCGACCACGACGCCGAGCGTGACCGGGGAGACCACCGCCCTGGCGAGAAGATCCCCGTTGATCACGATTCCGGCGTTGGCCAGCGCGAAGAGCGGCACGACCACATAGCTCGCCCACGGGTGGTAGATGGTCTGCAGCCGCTCGTTCGGCGACAGCGCAGAGGTGAGCCCGGCCCGCGCCATCCGGGCCAGTTGCGGGGTGGGCTGTTCCCGGAAGAGGCGGAACTGGTCGCTCGCCCGCTGCAGGTCGTCGCGGCCGGGAGCGTAGGCGTAGGTCAGCAACCCCATCACCAGACCCACCACCACCGGATCGACACCGGACTCCGAGACCGCGACCCAGGCCGCCACCCCCAGCAGCGCGTAGACCGGCCCGAACCGCACACCCAGCGCCCGGACGAGCAGGACGACGCCGAAGATCCCCACCGCGGCGAGCAGCGCCGACAGCGAGGGATGATGCGGGTACGCGATTGCCAGCACCGCGATCGCGACCACGTCGTCGACGACGGCGACGGTCAGCAGGAACCCGCGCAGCCGATCCGAGAAGCGTGGCCCGAAGACGGCCAGCGCGCCGAGCGCGAGCGCCGTGTCGGTGGCCATCACCACTCCCCAGCCGGCGGCGGTGCTCTGCCCGACGTTGAACGCCAGATAGATCGCGATCGGCAGGAGCATGCCGCCGAAACCGGCCAGCATCGGCAACGCCAGTCGACGCCGCTCGCGCAGCTCGCCGATGTCGAACTCCCGGCGCAGTTCCAGCCCCGCGACCAGGAAGAAGAACGTCATCAGCCCGCTGTTGACCCAGGTACGCAGGTCGTGTGACAGGGACCAGTCGCCGAGCCGAACCGAGAGCGAGGTGCCCCACACCGACTCGTACGACGACACGTGCACGTTGGCCCACACGAGCGCCGCCACCGCGGCGACCAGCACCACCCGGGCGCCGCCGGTCTCGGTGCGCAGGAACGAGCGCAGCGGAGCGTTGAACCGACCCTCCCAGGCGGTTCGGCTGGTCCATCCCCGGTGCGGGTTGTCGCTCGTCACGGAGACAATCTTCGTTGACCTGATCGTCGCGTGGTCCGGATTGGGGCACATGGCGGCCGGCCGATACGAGCACGGGGTCGGGCGCGGGGCATACACGGAGCGCCACCAGTTGGTAACGTGCGGGTGATCACGCTGGCTGTCGTTGGCGGTGGTCCCCTGGGGAGGGTCGACATGTGGGCGGACGACGCTGCGCTCGACGCGGCCGGACACCGGCTCGACGAGTGGGAGTCGTCGCTCGCCGAACGGGCGGCACGGGCGAAGACGCTCTCGGCGAGGATGCAGGAGCTGACCGGCACCGCCCACAACAACGACCGGACAGTCGACGTCACAGTCGAATGCTCCGGCCTGCTGATCGGCCTGTGGCTCGACGAACGCATCCGGCAACAACCTGCGGCGCGCACCGCCCAGCAGATCCTGGAGACCACCCGAGCCGCGCGCACCGACCTGCTACGCCAGGTCCGCGAACTGACAGTGGAGTTCCTCGGCGACGACGCGAGCGCCAAGGCCATCATCGAGTCGTACCGCAGCCGGCTGGCTGGTGACGAGGGTTCGAGCGATGCCGACCGGTGACGGCATCCACGTCGACCCGGACGACCTGACCGCCCACGCCGCCCGCCTCGACCGCTGCGCCGGCAGCCTCGACACCTCCCAACGGGCAGGCCAGCACGTCCGGTTGGGCGCCGACGCGTACGGTCAGCTCTGCGCCCTGATGCCGACACTGCTCGACGGCCTCCAGCGAACCCTGGTCGACGGCATCGGCGCCGCCGCCGCGTCGGTGCGGGACACCGCCGGCAAGCTGCGGGTCGGAGCAGACCGCTACCGAAGCTCCGACGCCCACGCGAAGCAACTGCTCGACGGAGTACGGCAGCAGCACCTCGATGAGGTGCGGCGGCAGCCGTGACGTCCAACCCGCTCGTCGCCGCCGCAGCGGACACTCCACCCAGCGCATGGGCGGGCATCTGGATCTGCGAGGACATCGAACTCATCGCCCAGGGCGTACGCAACGGCAGTTGGATCGACGGCAGCCTCGGCGTGGTGAGCGCCGGCCTGGACGCCCTCGCCTTCGTCTCCGACCCGGTCGGCGCCCTGCTCCAGTACGGGATCGCCTGGCTCATCGAGCACGTCAAGCCGCTCAGTGAGGCGCTGGACTGGCTCGCCGGCGACCCGGCGCAGATCACCGCTCACGCCCAGACCTGGCGCAACGTCGCCGCATCGCTCCGCGAGGAAGCCGGCGCGCTGACCCGCGCCGTCCGCACCGACGTCGCCGGGTGGGGTGGCAGCGCCGGCCCCGCCTACCGCGCCTGGGCCGCCGAACAACAGCAGGCCATCACCGGCCTCGCCCAAGGCGCCGACGCCATGGCCGCGATCACCGAAGGCGCCGCCGGCCTGGTGGCCGCCGTCCGGCTCCTGGTCCGCGACGCCATCGCCACCTGCGTGTCCCGTCTCATCGTGTACGCGGGCGAACTCGTCGTCACCGGCGGACTGGCCGCGCCGCTGGTCGTGGAGCAGGTCACGACTCTGGTGGCGTCGTGGGCGGCGCGGATCGCGCGGCTGTTGCGGGGGCTTCTGGCCAGCCTCCGACGGTTGATCCCGGAGGTACGCCGGCTCGGCGACCTGATCGACAAACTCAAGCAGGCACTGGGTCGACTCCAGCGTGCCGGGGCAGACCCGGGCGACCTCAGTCGGGTTCGCGGTCGCGGAGCTGGTCCTCGAATGCCCATGAGGATGGAGGCGGTGACGAGCCTCGCCGCCAAGTACGGGATTGATATCACCGACATCCGGCTCACCATCAACAATCGGGTTTCTGGTGTGTGCGGACTGACGAAGCCTGACGAGTCGGTCATGCTCTGTCGAGAAGCCTTCCGCAGTGAGGAGGACCTGGCCCGTACGCTCGAACACGAGCGGTTCCACGTCGCCGATCTCCGCCAGGGGCGCCCGTACCCGGCCACCCGTCATGAGATCGACGCCTTCGAGGATCGGGCCTACGCCCATGAGGAACAGTGGTGGACCAACCACTCGGTCAGGCCGGAAGGAGCGCACTGATGGCCACGTTCGATGAGTGGTTGACGGCATACGACGTCGTCTACCGCGCGCTGCCGGCGACCTCCGATCTTGCCTGCCCGAACTGCGGTCACCGGACCCTACGGATCGTCTTCACGGCACGGCCCGCTGCCGAGTACGGGTATGTCTCGTTCTGGTGCGACACCTGCCTGGAGGGGATTTACGTGTCCCGGGCACCTGTTCCGGTCGGTGTCACCGCACGATCGACAGACGAGCCGGTCGAGGAACGCAACCGTGGTATCCCCGACTACCGCCTCGTGACGTAAGAACCCGTTCACCGGCGTAGGCGGCGGGAGCAGGCGCCGTCGTGGCCGTCGTGGAACAGGCAGCGCCGGCCGCCACACAGCCGTAGGCATCTGCACCTCGGATGGTGACCATCTCATTCCCGCCAAAGGAAGGTTGCCATGTTGGAGCTGTACGACGTGGTTGAACTCCGAGAAGCCATTCCGGGAGAAGAACTGCCCGCGGGGGCAACGGGAGCCGTCGTGCATGTCTTCAACGGCCCCCCGCCTGCGTACGAAGTCGAGTTCGCCGACGCCGATGGCCGTACGGTCGCCATGGTCACGCTCCGAGCCGACCAGGTAGTTCAACGCGGGGCCGGACGAAGCCCAGTGAACGGATAGATCCACTGCGGATGTGATGCCGAGATCGCCTGCACGCAATCATCGTTGATGATGACTGAATGTGACATCACGTTGGGCGCGGGAAGTCGGCTAACTTGCATCACCATCCGAGACTTCGTGCCGCTTTGCCGCCACCCGCAGCGCTGCCATCACGACGTGCCCTGGGTAGTCGATCAGCGTGGGGTAGCGCCGACGGAGGTAACAGTCCCAATAGCTGGCAACCCGTTGGCCGGTGAGCGCCACGAACGCCGGGTTCTCGGCCGCAAGTCGCCCGTAGACGGCTTCCGTCGGACTGTGTGGAACGACCAGTTCCGGCGCGAGAACCCGCCGAATGACCGACACAATCTCGTCCACGTACTCGCCCACCAACTGCACCACGAACGGCGCCACCCACGGTTGGATCAAGCCGACCACCCGCTCCAGCCGCCGCTGCCTTACCCGGCCATCGTGGTGGCGGGTGTACAGGCAATCGAGCACCGCACGCTGGGTGGCAGACAGCGTCGCCTCAGCGGCAACGGACGGCGCGTCGGAGTAGATCCGGGATGGAATCACGACCGTCTCGCCATCGACCAGCACACGGAATGGCGACGTCGGCGCGTGCGGCGCCGGCGGTAGGACTGCCAACGCCTTTCGTACGTCATCACCTAGACGACGTGGGAAGGCAGCATCCAAGGCTGCCGTCTCACCCAACTCCGAGCTCACGAATTGCACGGCCGATCGTAGCCCCGGCGGCGCCGGAGCCATTACGAGACATCGCTTAGCCGACCAGATGCTCCGCTCACGCCTGTTACCGATACGAATGGTGACTCTCGTCAGCTTCGGGTAAGGCGGCCCTCCTGGTCGAAGCGGAGGCGTCCGCTGGTCACGGCGACGTGCAGCCCGTACCGGAGTAGCTTGTCGATTTTCTCGGTGCGGCGGCGGTAGCCGAGCCGTTCCAGGCCGGCGCGCAGCAACCGTTCCTCGTCCATGCTCGGCATGCCCTGGAGCACGTGCACGAAGGCGTTGGCCACCTCCTCGGGTGGCACTTCCTCGAACGCGCGGTCGTTGCTCGCCTGCGTGACCCGGTACGCGCGGTACGTCTGCGGGTCGGCGCCTTCGGGCCACGCGTACCGACTCACGGTCGGGTGCGTGTAGAGCCGGCGGGAGTCGACGAGCGACAGCACGGCGGTACGGCGGTCCTCCCGGGTGCGGAGGAAACCGAACCGGGCGAGGGCGAGGCGTGCGAGCCGGTGCTGCTCGATGGGCCCCTCAGCCTCGATGATCTCGCGGAGCGCGTTCCGCATCAGGTCACGTACGCGCCGGTCGGTGGCCAGGAGGTCGAGGTCGGCCTGGTCTCCGAGCGAGGTCGGAACGTACGGAACGAATGGGCTCACCGTGATGGTGTCCGCGGCCGAGGTCGCCGTGGTCGTGGCGGCCAGTGCGGTGACGGGTGCCGCCGATTCGCCCCGGAGCGGCTCCTCGTCCACCGCGAGGCGCGGCTGCGGCAACTCGGCGGTCGGTGCCGGGTGCAGCGGCTCCACATCCGTTTCGGAGCGCGGCTGCGGCAGCTCGACGGCTTCGGGCGCCGCTGCGACCGGTGACGACTCGGGCTCGGCGGTCGTGGGGGCGTCGGCCCTGGTGACCGCTTCGTCGACCCGGTCGAGCAACGCCGACCGGTCGTGGATCCACGCTGGCAGCCAGAACCGCACGACCTCCGGCCAACCCATGATCGAGCGGAGGAGCGTGGGCGCCGAGTCCCGGTCGGCCACCGTCGGGCGTGCGCTCCAGTCCGGGCCGTCGAGCATGACGGCCACCTGCCACAGTGGTGAGCCTGGTCTGCGTACGGCGATGTCCACTGTGAAGTCGGAAAGGCCGTGCGAGGTACGGACCTCGTGGCCGCGGTCGCGCAGCGCCGCGGCCACCTCGTCGCGGATCCGGCTGCGCCGCTCGGTGCGGTCGGTGGCGAGGTCGCCCAGGCGCTCCGCGCCGGCGGCGGCCATCTCGCAGTACGCCCGCAGGTGCTGGGTGCCCAGCGCGGACGTGCGGGACAGGTCGATGTCGGACGGGTCGAAGGACGAGTAGAGGATGACCTGACGGCGGGCGCGGGTGATGGCCACGTTGAGCCGCCGCTCGCCGCCGGCCTGGCTGAGCGGGCCGAAGTTCAGCGGAAGCTGGCCGGTTTCCAGGTTGGTGGAGAAGGCCAGCGAGAACAGGACGACGTCGCGCTCGTCGCCCTGCACGTTCTCCAGGTTCTTGACGAAGATCGGCTCCGCGACCGCGCCGGACAGGTGCTCACGGATGATCGGGTCGGGGCTCTCCTCCAGCAGGTTGAGGATGAGGTCCCGCTGCTGGATGTTGAAGGTGACCACGCCGACGGACTGGGTGGCGGTCGCCGGGTCGTGCAACCGACGGGTGATGTCCGCGAGGATCGCCCGCGCCTCGACCTCGTTGGTGCGGGATCCGCCCCGGTCGTACCGGCCTTCGACGCGCCGCCAGCTGACGCCGGCCGAGCTGGCGGCACCGGGCGACGGGAGGCTGGAGAGCTTGTTGTCGTAGTAGTAGCGGTTGGAGAAGGCGATGAGTGACTCGTCATGACTGCGGTAGTGCCAGGAGAGCCACCGTTGTGGCAGTCCCGACTCGACGGCCTCGCTGAGAATGCTCTCCAGGTCCTCCGGCACCGGGCCGTTGCCCTCGTCGACCTCGTCGACGCTGTGGCTGGCCTGCATGATGCTGCTCGGCGGCATCTGCCGGGAGTCACCGACCACCACCACGGCGCTGCCCCGGCCCATCGCGCCGATCGCCTCCGCCACGCGGATCTGCGAGGCCTCGTCGAAGATGACCAGGTCGAAGCGTTGGCTCCCCGGCGCCAGGAAGTTCGCAGCGGACGCGGGGCTGACCAGCACGCACGGGGTCAGTGCGAGCACCGCGTCCGCGTACTGCTCGAACAGCTCCCGGAAGGACCGCCCGCCCCGCTTTCGGCGCAGCTCGGCCGCGAAGTCAGCGAAGCGACCACGCCGGTCGGCAGGGCTGAAGGGGCGGCGGCGGACCAGCACCGACGGCAGCTGCGTCGGCAGCGCGGACCGCAGCTCACCGGCGGCCGCCTCGAACTGGCTGATCTCGTCGTCGTGCAGTTCCGGGTCGAAGTACTGCAGGCCGCCGGCCCGTACCCGCTCGGCGAGGGACGCCGTCGCGACTCCCCGCCGGTAGACCTCCTCGGCGAGATGCGCGGGCACCTCGGCGCGCAGCAGCTGGTCCCGATAGTCGGTGAGACCGGCCGAGGCGAGCACGTCGGCGTGGGCCAGGACGGTCGCCCATCGGCGCAGTGGGAACAACTCCTCGGCCTGCACCTCGTGCAGCCAGGCCGCCCCGTCGCGCTGCCAGGCGTCGGTCCAGTGCGAACCGGCGGCCCACAGGATCAGCTCGGCCTCACCGGAGCGCAACACCCCGCGCCAGGCCCGCCACCGGGAGGCGAACCGGTCGAGGAGCACCGCGTGAACATCGGTGAATCCGCCGTGAAACAGCTCCCAGGCCTGCGGGTTCCGGGCCAGGAGCGTCCGGCCGACCCGGGTCGCCTCGATCGCCTCGGTCAGCCGCTCCTGCGCGTTGGGGTCTGTGGGCTGCCACTGCGACAGCCGCAGCCCGCCCACCGCGACGAAGTGCTGGTAGAGGGCCGCCGCATGCGCCTGGGCGGCCACCAGCCGGCCGGTGGCAACCTCCACCCGCTCGACGTCGAGCGTCGCACCGGCAACCAGGTGCACCGCCAGCCGATCCACGATGGCCTGTCGACGCTTGCGCTTACCGATCAGCTTCTTCGCCACCTCCTGGGCCTCACCGTGCCAGGCGGTCAGCTCCGGTCGAGCGAACACGTCCGGCCGGAAGGTGGCCAGCTCACCGGCGAAGCCCTGCCGGAAGGCCGCCAGGTCCGCCTGGAGCCGGGCCACCGCCTCGTCCCACCGTCGGTCGCTGGCGTGCAGGGTGGCCTGCCGGTCCGGCAGCAGTCCGCGTACGGCGAGCCAGGCGCCCGCCTGCAGCTCGCTCACGGTCTCCGGGGCGGGCAGCGTCCGCAGCAACTCGACCAGGTGCGGGTGGGCGGCGAGGTCGGCGCGGAGGCGTTCGAGCTCACCGGCGATCTCGGTGACCGCGGCACCGTGCAACCCGTCGAGGGTGCGGCAGCCGCTGATCGCCCACGGGTGCGCCGTCCGGAGTCGGGCCGATCGTGCGGCCGCCGGGAACTCCCGCAGGGACGTCTCGACCTGCGCGCGGGCCGGGGCGGGTGAGTGCAGGTAGGCCACCGGGATCGGGGCGACCGGGCCGCCCCCGTACGCCAGGGTCTGCTCGTAGGCCGACCAGAGCGACATCCCGACGGGGTTGGTGGTGTGCACCTGGGCCGGGTATTCGGTCAGTGGGGCGAGCCGCGTCCGGTAGGCCGTCTCGACGGCGGTCCACGTCCCGTCGCCGCCCTGGTCGTACTGGTCGAGCGCGTCGCGCAGCTGCTGGCGGATCGCGTTGAGGGACTGCTTGCGCCCGTGCAGGTCGAGCGCGAACGGGCCGAGACCGATCTGCTTGAGGCGGCGCTTTACCACCTCCAGGGCGGCCTGCTTCTCGGCGACGAACAGCACCGACCGGCCCGCGCTGACCGCCCGCGCGATCATGTTGGTGATGGTCTGGGACTTGCCGGTGCCCGGCGGGCCCTCCAGGACGAAGGAGTGGCCCCGCTCGGCGCGCACGATGGCCTGCATCTGCGACCCGTCGGCGGGGATGGGCAGGTGCAGGTCGGCCTCGTCGACAGCGATCTCGACGTCGTGCTCCGGGCGGGCAGGATCGTCGAACGTGGCGCCGGAAGACTCGACAAGGTGCCGGACGACCGGGTTCTCCATGAACCGGGGCCAGTGGTCGGTGAGGTCCCGCCACATCTGGAAGGTGGAGAACTGCAACAGTCGAAGGCTGGCGGTCTCGTCGATGCGGTAGTTGAGCCGGTTGTCGAGCAGCCCGGTGTTGATCGCGGCCAGGGTCTTGGCGATGTCGATGCCGTGCTCGTCGAGGACCGGTCGCTCCAGCTCCGGGATCCGCACGCTGTGCTTGACCCGCAACCACTCGATCAGGCAGTAGTTCGGGCTGGCGACCTCGGTGCCGTCGATGACCATCGCGTACGGGCGACGGCCGCTGCCGCCCTCGATGCGCACCGGCAGGAGGAACAGCGGCGCGTACGCCTCTCCCCCGGTCGTCTTCGTGTGCACCAGGGTGCCGATGGTCAGGTACAGGTAGTTGCTGCCGGTCTCCTGCTCCATCGTGCGCGCCTCACGCTGCAACGCGCGCATCGCCGTCTTGTAGCGGGCGTCGGTGACCGCGCCGTAGACCCGCCGGTCGGTACGCAGCTCCCGGGTCAGGATCTCGGCGTCGAGGTCCTGCGCCCGACGTGCCCCGGCCAGCTCGTGGACGTGGCTGATGTCGTCCTGCGGAATGACCTGCACCTGACGGCCATCGTGGATGAGGTCGTCGAGCAGGGCCAGCGCACCCGCCGGCACGTGCAGATCCAGGCCACGGCCACGCTTGGGCAGGTTGAGCAGCGGGTTGCGCAGGCTCAGGTCGAGCAGCGACTTCTTCCACTGCTGGATACGCGCCGGTGACCCGTCGGACTGCTGCGGCACCTCCTCACCCTCGTCGGCGATCTGGCGCAGTTTCGCGGCGGCGACGCCGGGCGGAAGGTCGAGGGACGCTGTTATCTTCGGCGTCGCCTCGGCGTCGACCGCGGCGGGCGCGATCAGTTCGTCGGGCGACGGCAAGGGCTGAATGCCGGAGCGATGGGCCAGGTGCACGTCGACGACGCCCTGCATGCGTTCGCTGTCGCCGCGGAAGTGGCCGAGTCCGACGCGTACCGCCTCGGTGAAGGTCGCCGACTGCGCGCCCGGCCCGATGCGGGTCAGCTCGACCGGCACGGCCCGGCCGGAATCCACCATCGAGATCAGCAGGTTGGTCTCGGTCACGGCGGCCGAGCGCAGCCGCTCCTCCTCCAGCAGGAAGCCACCGAAGGCATGCCCCGCGCTGATGAAGATGAGCGGGTGCAGCCCTGTCGCCTCCAGACACGCGGCGTACGTGACGGACAGGTCGAGGCAGTTGCCGAGCCGACCGTCGAGCACCGCCGCGGTGGTGCGCACCTTCTGGCCGGTGTTCTCGAAGGACGCCGGCAGAGTCTGGTAGGTGATCTCGAGTTGGCGCAGCGCCTCGTACACGGCACCGGCGATCAGCGCCGCCCGCTCCGAACCCTCCTGATAACCCTGCAACGAGCCGGAGCCCGTCCGCGCGAGCAGGAGCTGGGCGGCTGCCCGCAGGACCGCCTCCACCGCCCGGGTGTTCGGCTGCACGAAGGCAGCAAGGCTGTCGTACAGGGCGGGGCTGTTGAACCACTCGTTGTGCGCCAGCACTCTGGACGGGGCGACCAGCCGCAGTGTCTGCTCCTGCGCTTGCACCCGGAGGGTGTAGTCGACCGGGAACGCCTCGTCGGTGCGGTACAGGAGCACGCGGTCGGGCGTGAAGTCGCGGAAGTCGTCCCAGCTCGTGCTGGCCCCGGGCCGCAACGGCGCAGCGAGGGTACGCGTCCACGGCTCGGTCAGCGCGCCGTCCGGGCCACGCAGTTCCAGCGTCAACGCGACATCGGTCAGCTGCACCGCACCTCGGTTGACGAGCGTGAGGTGACGGACCAACGGCACCCGGTTGTGCACCAGGGCGGCGTTGATCGCCGGCTGCACGATCAGCCCAACCTCGAGCTGATCGTCGTCGGCGGTGAACTGCGCGAAGACGCTGTCGGACATGGGCGTTTCTCCAGGTGGGGAGACCAGGGAGGGCCAGCCTAGCGGTCAACCGACCGGTGGAGACGGCCCCGGCCGCAAGACGATCTTGGAAGCCGTTTGACGATCTTGGAAGTCGCACGTCTGAGGCAGGATGTGCGCCATGACGACGCAACACCAGCACCTGGTCTACGGCCACGCCACGGCGCACGACTGCCTCGCCTTCGCTGACGCCGGCACCGCGACCGAGGAGGCCGCGGAGATCCAGGCGCTCGCCGCCGCGCGAACCTGGGGCGAGGCCCGCCAGGTCCGGACGACCCACCTGTGGAACCCTGCCGGCCCGGAATACCACGAGCCGGAGGACGGGTACGCCGACGACAAGCCCTTCACCATCACCGAGGTGGGTGCGGTCGAGGACGGAACCTGGCCGCGGATGATCACCGAGCGGGCGTTCACGCTGCTGCCGCCGGACCTGCAGGATCGGTACGGCAAGCGTCAGGTCACCGTGCACGACGGCGACTACCTGGAGATCCCTGTTGCTGGCGAGGCCGAGCTGGTTGCGGAGCTGCGACAGCGCGGCTACGAGGTGACCCGCGACGACGAGCTGATCAACCTACTCGACGGCTTCAGCCTGGGCTCGCTCACCGCGTGAGGCCTGACGGAGACCCCGGCATCGCCTCCGAGGGTTGACGCTGGTCGGCCGGCCCGACACGTGCCGGAGTCTCCGTCGCTGGTGCTCAGCGTCGGCGCTTGTTCAGACTCGGAAGGCCACCCGACACGGTCCGCACAGTGCCGTCCGGGTTGCTCCGGCCCGGCTTCTGTTGGGCCTCTGCCACTCGCCGCCCGGCGAGGTCGGAGGCGCTCAGGTTGACGACGACCGGGTCTGTCCGCCGCCAGCTCTGTAGCTGAGCCTGAGCTTGCTGGCTGTCGGTGGCGCCCGTCAACGCGCGGATAGCCGGCATTGCCCGGGACGGGTCAGCGAGCAGGAGATAGGCGACGTCGGCTGGGGTCAGATTGCGCGGCGAGGCGTTGCCGGCCGGAACGAGTGACCCATGGATCTCCCCATTCTCAATCCACAGCCACACCGGTCTCCGGCCATCGCCGGCTCGCATCACCGGCGTCGTCGACGGGACGCTTAGGTTGGTGGAGGTCTGCCGGGCCGAAAGGTGGGCTCGTAAGGCGGCCGCCAGCTGCGCCCGTTGCCGCGACAGGGCCGCAACGTCGGCCGCCGGGCGGGACAGAGACACCTGACCCGGCGATGCCACCCCGCGGACTTGCGGCGGCCTGGTCGGGGAGGCTCGTCGTTCCCCCGCTCGCCGTCCGCCGGCTCGCCGTTCCTCCATGAACCAGCCGGCGAACTTCCACTGCTCCCGCGTGAAACCGACCGGGATGGCCTCGGTCAGGTCCGGCGCCGACGTGTCCTGAATGGAGAGTTGAGCGTGTCGCTTCGCCTGTTCGGTCGCGGTGACTGACCAGATGCCGAGGATCGCGGCCAGCGGTATCCGCCTAACGTAGGCCTTCGGCCACGGCAGCAACCGCCAACGCCGGAGGACAAGGTGCTCCTCTTCGAACCTGGCGTCCCAACGCCGAGCGACCATCCACGCCACCTCCCGTGCTGCGCACGCTAGCGGCCTGATGATCATCACCGCACTCGGCACAACGGGCAGTTGAGGTGCCGGATCGTCTGGTTGCGTCAGCGGCGCAGCCGACGGGTGCAGTCGCCGTCGTGGCCGTCGCGGAGGAGGCAGCGCCGGCCGCCACGCATCCGCAGGTCGCAGAAGACCCGGTGGCGGAGGAACTGCTGGTCCTCCTCGGAGACGGTCGTCTCCCCCGGGTCGGCCATCGGCAGCACCAGCATCCACCGGCCGATGACCCTGGCCAGCCGTTGCGCGGCAGGCAGGTCGTTGGCGACGACGGGCAGGTGAATGACGTACCGCTGGCTCATCGGGCCTGGTCCCGCTCGTTGCGGGCACGGGCCTGATCGGTCTGCCAGCGACGCAGCGCGCCCTTGATCCGGGCCGTCTCGCGGCGGCTCTCGGCGAGAGCCGCGTAGACGGCTGCCATGTCGACGGCGACCCGGTCGAGGAAGGCGTACACGTCGTCGGGGTTCAGACCGCGACGCCCGAGCCCGGTCGGCGCGAAGCGGCGCTCGCGCACCTGCCACGGCAACAGACTGGTGTACGCGGCAGAACGGTAGGTCGCGCCACCGCCGACTGGGGTTGGTCGCTGGTTGCGAGCGTTCATGTCCATCCGCCTTCCTGATCGTGGACAGGGCGGGCATGCTCGCCCATCTGGTGCGGCAGACACACCCCGCCCGGACACCGCAGCTGCTCTCGGCGGTACGGCATCACGCCCGCTCAACGTGGGTTGTTCGGGGAAGCACGGCGGCCGTTCGGGGGGGACCGGCCGGCCGCCGTGCTGGGATCAGCCTGCGATGGGCGGGAGTGGAGACGCAATGTTTCAGGCAGCGATTTCGCCGGTGTGCATTGATTTTCTTTGCTGCAATCAGTGTGAGTTGCAGGAGAGGCTGATGCAGTGTTGCGGGGTGGAACGTCAGCGGATTGAGAGCGGACCGCTGGCGTCGGTGGATTCGCCTATTTCAAGCTTGCATGCCAACGCCTGCTGTCGGCACTCCTCGACAAGATCCTGCTCCTCGTCCGACTGATCGAGGTCTCGAGCCAGCGCCGCGAACGCGTGATGCGCTTGCCGGAAGTCACCTGCGAGCATCAAGAGGTTCGCGAGATCCACTCGTAGCGCCACGATCTCGGTGGCGAGCCGCTCGCCACCTTGGGGCACCATGCGGAGGGCCCGCTCCAACATCTCGGCTGCCTGCACGAAACGCTCGTTCTCGGCGAGCTCCCTCGCCTGCGCCCGCAACTCCACCAGGTTCTGTGGGGATCTCTGCAGCGGAACCGGGACGGGGGCGGTGTGCGCGGCAGTGCTGGAGAACGTGTTGTCCGTTCGGGCGGCCACCAGCCCCGGAGAGTCGCCGTCGTCGAGGAAAGGCATCAGGAGCTGACGAACCTCACCGGCCGATGCTGGTCTTTCCGCTGGGTCCTTGGCCAGCAGGCAGTAGATGAGGTGCGCCAGGTCATCGGGGACGTCCGATCGATATTCAGTGATGATGGGAATGGGCGCATTGATATGACGGCGCATCATGTCCGGGGCGTTTACCGCCTCATACGGAGGGTTCCCACCAAGCATCTCGAAAAGGATGCAGCCCAAGGCGTACAGGTCGGCAGAAGGCCCGACAGGGCCACCCTGGGCCTGCTCGGGTGCGATGTAGGCGGGGGTCCCGAGCGTCCGCCCGGTTGCGGTGAGGCGGGATGCCTCGGCCGGGCCGAGCAGCGCCGCCACACCGAAATCGAGCACCTTGACCACCTTCGACGGGGTGATCATGAGGTTCTGGGGCTTCAGGTCACGGTGTACGAGGGAGGCGGCGTGGGCGGCCACGAGCACCGAACAGACCTGCGCGGCAATGGAAGCCGCCTCGCCGACAGGCAGTCGTTCCTGCTCGGCGATGTGGTCGGCGAGGACGATCCCCGGCACGAGCTGCATGACGAGGAAGAGGTCTTCACCGTGCACGCCCAGGTCGTGCACGGCCGGCACGCCAGGATGGTCGAGCCTGGCGGTTGCTCTCGCCTCCCGCCGGAAGCGCTTGCCCGCCGTCTCACGCTCGTCCTCCGGCACCTCCAACTGCCAGAGAAACTTGATCGCCACCGGCCGGTCGAGTCGCTCGTCGAAGCCGGCCCAGACCTGACCCATTCCTCCGCGACCGACCGGATACGTCAACTCGTACCGATCACCGACACGATCCCCCGCCTGCACCTACAGCCTCCCCGCATCCCACGCCGATCCCGCTGAGCAGGAGCGGCAATCAGGCTAGCTGTCGCTGCACGAGCCGCCCGGTCAGGAACGGGCTGGGCGTGCCGTGCCAGAACACCGCAAGCTCGTCACGCGCACGGGTGGCGGCGACGAACAGCAACGACCGGTCACGCTGGCGTTCGCGCTGGTAGCGCTTCGGGTCGGTGTCCCGGTACCTGCTGATCATCTGCCGAGGCACCAGGCCGTCGCTGACCCCAGCGATGATCATGCGCTGATACTCGAGGCCCTTGAACCGGTGCATGGTGCCGATGTGCACGCCGTCAGGGCGCTTCGGGCCGTCCGGGCCGATCTCCACCACGTCCAGGCCATCAGCCTCCAGTCGGCTGATGACCTCCGCCGCCAGGTCCCTGGTCGGTACGCAGATGGCAACCGAGCCGTCCGTCGGACTGCCCCAACCGCGTAACTGCTCGACGATCAGATCCCGCTCCTGCGCCCACGTCGCGGCGCCACGGAACACGGGTCGGCCACCACGCAGCAGCGACCGGTAGCCGGCCAGGTCCTCCTCACCGCCGTCGAGGTCGTCGTACACCTCCCCCGTCATGATCTGCAGCGCATCGGCGAGGATCTGCCGGGTCGTGCGGTAGCTCAGGGTGAGCCGGGACGACCGACCGCGAATGTTGACGCCGAGGCTGCTCAACGTGACGTGGTTGTCGTAGATGCGCTGGTGGGTGTCGCCGGTGAGGAACATGTCGTCCGGGCCTGGGGCGACCATGGCACGCAGCATCTTCCAGTGGGCGGCGCTGAGGTCCTGCGCCTCGTCGACCACCACGTGGCGGTAACGCGGCCGGTAGAACCCGCCGGACGACTCGCCGGCGACGCCAGTGTTCTGGGCTGTGCGGTCCATTTCGAGGCGGGCAGCCCGTTGTGCCACCTGGCGCCAGGTCCAGACGCCGCGATTCTCCAGCCAGGTGGTGAAGCGTTCGGTCAACTGCCAGATCTGGTCCCGCTCGATCCGCGAGAGGCTGCGACCGCGGTTGGGGCGGCGGGCCTTGAAGTAGTCCGTCCGCGAGTTGAGCACCTGACCGAGGATCACCTGGGTCCACTCAGCGGCAAGGAACTCCGCCTCCCAGGCAGTCTCGCCGGTCTCGATGAGGAACTCGTCCCACAGCTCAAGGACCCGATTGTCATCCACCACCCGGCGGCTGCCACCTGCCTTGGCTTCGGCCACCACCCTGCTGGCCAACCGGTCGATGTTGACGATGTCGACGCGCGACACCAACTCCTGCCCACCCAACGCCATGAGCCGGGTCCGCAGGTCGGCAGCCAGATTCCGGTTGAAGGTGGTGAGCAGGATCGGCTTGTCCGATCCGTCTGGCAACTGCCGGGCGAGGTGCGCCACGCGGTGCAGAGCGACGATCGTCTTGCCGGTGCCCGGGCCACCACCGACCCGTGCCGGACCGTTGTAGCGGCGCTCGACCAGCTTGCGCTGAGTGGGGTGCAGGAAGATCTGCCACCGTTCGAAGGCTTCGCCGAGCATCGCCTGCAACGCCTCGTCGTCGGTGGTCACCTGCGTGGCGGGCCGTTCCACTGCCGCCTCGAAGTCCTCGGGGTCGACTGGCTCGTCGGCGCGGACCGGGTCCGTGACCTGTTGCAGCACGTCGTCGTAAGGGGTGCCGTCGAAGAGCGCGAAGAGCACGTCGGTGGTGAGCTGCGGCGCCCGGTCCAGCAGTTCCAGCAGCTCGGCCTCGGTGGTCAGTTCCCGGATCTGTGGTAGCAGCGGCTCGGATACGCCGAGATCCACCAGCTGGGAGTCGGTGTACGTGTCGAAGAGTGGTTTCTGCGCGGGCTCCGGTTCCACATCCGGCGGCACCACACGACCGATGATGCTGTCACCAACGGGCGCCATGTCGATGACCTCGATGCCGCCGGTGATCCGGTTGATGCGGTACGCGTACCGGGAGAGGTCGTCATACACCTCACCGCGGTGCTTGACCGCGACGAGCAGGTAGTCGCGCTCGGAGATGTGCAGCAGCAGCGCGCGATAGTCCTTGTTGACCCGGGCGGACATCAGCCGGGAGTCGCTGTTGAGCGCCTTCAGGTTGAGCCCCGGGTTCTCCGGGTTGTGCCGGAACTTGTGCATGAACTCGTAGACCGCTCCGATGTCGGCGCGGGTGAGCTTCATGACCTCCTTGTCAGCGCGGTCCAGCATCCGCAGTGTCGTTGCTCCGGTGCTCATCGACGTTCTCCCCCGCTCGTCGCCTTGATCTCTGCGGCCAACTCGTCAACCGACCACTCCCGAGCGGTACGGGCGTGCCAGCCCGCTTCCGCGTACGCCCGGTCGCGATCTTCCGTCTCCGGGTCGTCGGACGGACCGGTGAGCACGATCGCGATCCGCCGGTCGGGCCAGGCCAACTCAGCCTGCCAGCCCTGGTCGCCCAACTCGTAGCCGACGACCGGTGCGGGCAGATCCTGCCGCGCGAGCTGTTGGACCAGTTGGTCCAGGGTGTTCTCGGCCGGGTCCAGATAGCGCAGGACGTCCCGCCACGGCGACTCCGTGTCGAGTGTCTCGGGCTCGGCGACCGGCTGCGCCGAGACGCCAAGCCACGTTGCCGTCTCCTCGTCAAGCGGCAAAGCGCGTTGAGCGAGCACGAGCCCGGTGCCCTCGGTGACCGCCATCGAGGCCGGCTCGAAGGCATCAAGTGTGGACACGGCGAGCTGGCCTGCATCGCCGCCACCATTGCCGAGGAACTGGATGACGTTGCCCCAGGCAAGCCACGCGGCCCAACGGTCCTTGTGGCCCTCGTCCGCCACTGCGGCGGGCAGATCGTCGATGACGGCGAGAGCTGACATCGTCGCCATCGGTTTGCTGCGCGCGTCGAGGACGATCGTCACCGGGCAGCCTGCGTTGTCCTGAGATCGGGCGACCATGATGTGCCGCGCGGTCGACGGGGGCAGAGAGCTTCCACGCAGAGCGGCGTTCAACCTTTCCGCGACGCCTACGGAGTCGGTGGTGCTGTTGTCCCGGGCCTGCTTGAGCATGCCCCACAGAGCGGCTTCCGCCCGCCGCTGCCAACGGTCGAGATCAGGATCGGCGAGGAAGCGCATGAGCTGTTCGATCGGATTGACCCAGATCGTCTCCTCAAGCTCTGCGGGATCCGCGCCAGGAAGCATGCCGCGGAACTTGTCCCTGGCGGTCTGCTTGCTCAGTCCGCCGTACGGCATCCACCGCCCCTGCCCCTCCGCGCTCCCCCAGGTCTTGACGTCGTCCCAGGTGGCCGCGAAGACCAGGTAGCCGTGGGCGCGCAGCCGGGCACGTTTCTCCGCGTCGTCGGCGAGCCGGTTGTACTGGGATGAGGCGTGGTACTTGAACCCGTCCAGATAGACCGCCACCTCGGGTGAGGGGGCGTCGAGGCGCTTGAAGTGGACGTCGGGGCGGGTGCCCCGAACGGTGTTCTGCAGCTTCATCTGCCAGTGGGTGACGCTCTGGCCGTTGTCGCGGACGAACCGAAGGTCGGCGATGCGCGCGCCGTCATGATCGGTGCGCCGGTCGATCCGCAGGCCCGAGTTGGGTGTCTCGCCAAGCGCCAGCAACTTGGTGAGGAAACGCATCTCCAACTCGCTCTCGACCTGATGGATCAGCGAGATCTCGTCCGTACGGGTGCCCTCCTGGACGTCCCAACTGTCGAGGAGCTTGTCCAGCATGCCCAACGCCTCGTCACGGCTCATCAGGGCGAAGTGCTCGTTGCGCGCGTGACGGAGGAGACAGCGGTGACACACCGCCCTGCCTTCGTTTCGGCAGACGCAGTCGGCAATTCGCTGCCGCGCGAGTTCCAGGACCGCGCGGAACTCCTCCGGTTTGGCGAGGCGGTGCAGATAGCCGGTGCCCTGCGGCTGAGTGTCGTAGACGACCACGAAGTTCCGTGTTCCGTCGCTCTGCCCATCCGGCATGGTGGCCGACACGGCTTGAAGGTGCGCCGGGTCGCCCCCGTACTGCGCGGCGATGCCGAGGCGGATAGCCGCGGCGAACGACGCGATGCGCTCCTGCACGACGGCGGTCGCAGCGGGGATAAGGATGCGCAGCGCCTCGGTTTCCAGCTCGTGGGCGAGGATGAGATCGACGTGGGTGTCTGCAGCGGCAGCCGAGCGCCGGTGCGGGCACCAGGGCCGGTGGTGCTCGGCGCCCTTCACGACGGTCGACCCGGAGGCCTCTGCGGCGAGTTGTTGGCCTACTGCGGGGACGCCATCAACAGTGGTCCCGCCGCATGCGGTGCAGGTGTGGAACCGATTGATCCGCACCTCTTCGCCCGCGAAGAGTTCAGCCGCCCGGTCGTAGCGCTGCGCTCCAAGGTTGAAGTGCCGGATCATCGCGTGCCGGCTGTAGTCGACACCGAACGTGTCATGAGCGTGCCGCCAGGACGAATCAACCTTGGCCGGATCCACGTCGACGGCGACGGTGGTGGCGTAGAACCGTCGGTCCCGGTCGTCGCTGTCGTCACGGATGCGGGCGTCGTCGCGCTTGTCGCGGCTCAGCACCCGGGTCGGCTGGAGCACCTGGAACAGTCGTCCGTGATCGGCGATGCCCGGGTCCGCGCATCGCGGGCAGGCGCTGGTGTCCTCCTTGGCAAGGTGGGTGCGGACGTAGCCACACTGCGCGCAGATCCGCCACTGCTCGTACGCCGGCCGGTCCGCCGGACCGACGTCGAGCCCGGAGATCTCGTGTTTGTAGCCCCGCACGTAGTAGCTGTTGCCGGGTGCGATCTCGACCAACGCCTGGCGGGCGGGACGTGCGTACTCGCGAAGTTCGCTGTGGAACCGACGGTCGCCGTCGGTCTTGTCCTCCCAGGTCAGGGTGGCTTCCAGGTCAGTCCGGCTGTCGATGAGCGCATAGTTGGGCAGCAGACCGAACTCGACCAGGGTGCCGTGGGCGGCAGCCGCGCTGACCTCTCGCAGGCGGCGGCGGACTGCACCCTCCTCGGCCTTCAACATCTTGATCTCGCGGGCGTGGTCCGGGTCGCTGGGCACCAACGTGCCCCGGGCGGTGGCAAGCTCCTGCATCCGACGACGCAGGTCGGCCAACCGGAATTCCCAGATCTCGTCGGCTTCCTTGACCCGGTGGACGATGCCGTCCACCGCGAACTCACGCAGCTGGTCGGCGGCGGCCCGCAGGACCTTGTCGCCGAAGAGGGCCAGGAATTCCTCCACCAGTCGGCCGCCGTCGCGTCGACCAGCTTCGGCGAGGCCCGTCAGCCAACCCGTCGGGCCGAACAGCACGTGCGCCCGCCGTGGCATCGGCAGCACTCCGGCGAGTCGTCCGCGGGCGGCCAGGTCGATCAGGTGAGCCAGGTACTGGCGGCGCAGAATCTCCACGGCGGAGAGAAAGCAGCCGGGCGGGACGATCTGGCCGGCGATCATGTCGCGGGGATCGGTGAGGTAGTAGCGATCCCGCTCGGTTCGTCCCACGAGGGTCAGCACGAGCGCGTTGCCGCTCTTGCGGCCGGCGCGGCCCGCCCGCTGGACGTAGTTGGCCGGACCGTGCGGGAGCGAGGCGAGCACCACGGCGGAAAGGGCACCGATGTCGATGCCCATCTCCAGTGTGGGCGTGCAGGAGAGCACGTTGGGGTCGGTGTAGCGCTCGCCTTCGCGGAACTGCTTCTCCACCGTCTCCCGCTGGGCGCGGGTGAGCATGCCGGTGTGTTCGCCGGTGACCACCCGGAACACCGGGCTGTCCAGGTAGAGCCGCCGGTAGTAGTCGTCGGCTGCGGTGTCGTCGTGGGCGGCCTGGAGTTGGCCGCGGCAGCGGTACTGCCGGCACGGCTGGCCGAGCCAGTCGGCCACCCGGTCGGGGTGCTCGGTCTGCTGCCAGTGGCAGGTGTCGCAGCCCACTCCGGCAGTCACGGCGGAAGCGTCGTCCAGTCGGGTCACCCGCAGGTGGCCGGGCATCAGCCCGTACACCTTATTGCCGTCCTCGGTGTCGCCAACGGCGACCACGCCGTCTGCGGCGAGGGCCGGCAGCAGCTGGCTGAGGAAGCCGGCAGCGTCACCGGAGTCGAGGCCAAGGCAGCGCGACGTCCAGTCCTGATACCAGTTGCCGCGCGCGGTGATCACGTCGAACTCCGAGCGGGACTTCGGCGTGGCGAGCAGGAACGCGGGCGCGGACAGACCCTTCGGGAAAGCGGGCATCCCGGCGGGCCGGCCGCCCCAGATCTGCCATCGGGTGCCGCCGCGCTTCAGGTACGGCACCAGCCACTCGTGGAACACCGCACCCCGGGTCCGTAGCCGTTCCAGCAGACCGCGGAGGAAGGCGAGGTAGCGGGCGTCGTCCGGCGCCATTCCGGCCAGGTGACCGGGGCCGGTGAGGTGGACGTCCCGGCAGATCGCGGCGGCCCGCGCCGGATCATCGAGGGCAACCTCGACGGCGACACTGCGGGTCAACTCCAGGGTGCGGCCCTGCCGGGAACGCAGCCCGGTCTCCATCACGGTCGCGAAGACGAGCCGCTCACTGATCAGCTCCCACGTTTCCCGGCTGCCGCTGTGCTCACCGGCAAGCAGGCTGTCGACACCGGGCTGATCGTGCAGGTCTGGCGGCACCACGGTGGAGAGGATTTCCGGCTGTGCCGCCGCCTCGACCATCTTGGCGAACAGGTCGTCCAACCCGACCGACTTTCCCGACTCCAGCCGGCTGGCGAGCAGGGAACGCAGCGAGAACGAGTAGGACCGGTTCGCGACGAAACCAGCCCGGTGCGCGGCGTCCTGCACCGAGTCGTTGAAGAGCAGCGTCTTCTTCTCGGCCTCGTCGAGTTCCCCACCGGTGAAGAGTTGCGTGATCGCCACCGAGGCGAGGGTGGCCAGGCCGGCGCCGAGGAAGCGGATGCCGTGGTCCAGCTCGCAGGACGGGCAACGGTCCTTCTCGGCGCCGTCGATGTCGAGAACGTCGCCGAGCACGACGACGGCGTCGTCGGTGGGCTCCCGGTCCCGCTGCTCGTCGAAGGGGCGCACTCGACGGCCGTACTCCAGGACCAGCAGGCCACGGGAGCGCTGACGTACCTCGTCCTCGGTCGCGGCGATCAGCGCGCGGACCCGGCGCTTGTCCCGACCGACGCTGGCGCGGTAGATCTTGTCCGGGTCGGTCTCCAGCTCCTGCGGGTCCTTCTCCGGTGACAACGCCATCCAGCCCGAGCGACCGCAGTGCCGGCAGTAGATGGCCGGCAACCGTGGGTAGCGGTTGTCGGCCACAACCACGTCCGCGTCTGTGGCGTACGGATCCAGCTCCCGCGGCGCTTCGCCGTACCAACCGAAGGCGGCCTGGTGGGAAGTGCCGCGCAGCAGGCGGGAGACAGCGCGTACCCACAGGTGGGTTTCGATGTTCAACAGAGGGCGGCCGGGAGCCTCCGGGTTCTGCGCCACGGAGAGCAGGGCGACGAAGCGGGCGAGAGCCTTCGCCGTGATCTCGGGCGGGGTCTTCATCACGCTGCCCCAGCCGGTGGCGTTCTTCCGGGGCAGCACGTCGATGATCTCGTCGAGGGTGCACGGCCGCGCCTGGAGCGAGTCGAGCACCGCCTTCGTCAACGGATGCTGCCGGAGCACGTCACCGAGGCGGGTCGGGTTGTCGAGGCAGCGCTCGCCGAGGACCAGCTCGGCAACCTCGGCCATCATCGCCTCGGGGTCACGGTCGTCGACGGCCGCGAGCTGCTCGGGGGTGGGCAGTGGCAGGCTGAAGTCCTGGCGGGCGATGAACTCGCCAGCCTCGTAGCGGTCCTCCCCCACCAGCGACCCGGCGTCGAATGCGACGCCGAACACCTGCTCTGCGACCTCACGGATCGCGGTACGACCGTCCCGGCCGCCGCCCTCACCGAGCGTCGCGGAGGTCGCCACCGGGCAGATCGGCCCGAGCGGCCGCTCCGGCTCATCGAGGTCGAGCGCGGCGGCGAGCCGCCGCAGCAGCATCGCCACGTCGGTGCCCTGCGCGCCGTCGTAGGTGTGGAATTCGTCCAGCACCACGTACGCCGGCTCGGCGCCCTCCCAGAGCGGCAGGTCGTCGGCGCGCTGGAGCAGCAGGTCCAACATCTTGTAGTTGGTGATCAGGATGTCCGGCGGGGTGCGACGCATCTCCGACCGCTTGGTGAAGACATGCGCGTACTCGATGGCCGCAACGTCACCGATGTAGAGACCAGCAGTGACCTGGCTGAGCGCCGGGTCGGAGAGCAACTCGTTGATGCGAGACGTCTGGTCCGTCGCGAGGGCGTTCATCGGGTAGAGCAGGATCGCCTTGACTCCGGCCCTGCCCTGCTGCTTCTGCCGCCGGCAGTGGTCGAGCACCGGGATCAGGAACGACTCCGTCTTACCCGAGCCGGTGCCGGTGGTGATCAGGGTCGGCTGGGCGGCCCTGCCCTTCGTCGACAATCGGGCGAATGCGTTCGCCTGATGCAGGTAAGGGGTGAAGCCGGCCGGCGCCCAGTCCAGGTTCGCCCGCCAGTCCCCCTCCGCCGGGCGGAAGGGGGTGCGGATCCGCAGGTAAGGGCCGCGGAAGATACCCTGCTCCGGGTGGGAGAGAAAACCCTCCAAACCATGACGTACGCCGTCCTCGGTCAACCCGAAGGTGGTGGTCAGGTACTGGGTGAGGGTTCGGCGCAGGGTGTCGGCGGCGAGGGTAGGCCTCATGAACGGATCACCGCCGCATGCTACTTCACCCCTTACCGCGGTTGACCTGCGCAACAGTCCGTCACGGCAATGAGTCGGATTCGCGACAGACATGCGCCGGATCTGACGCTGAACGCGCCCCCACCACGAGTTATGTTGCGGCAAGCACCCTTCCACTCCTGCGGGCAGCAGTGGAAGGGTGTACGGCTCTTTGTAATCCGCCCTATGATCACGGGCCGGAATGGATCCGGAACGGATGAGGTGACGGCTTCCGATGGTTGCAGCGGCACAAACGAATCTGCAAGGCCTGCTCGAAGGTACGAAGCAATACCAGGTGCCCCTCTACCAGCGAACGTACTCCTGGCAGGACCACCATCTGGAGCGCCTGTGGGACGACATTATCCGGCTTACCGAAGATCGTGCTGAACACCCGAAGACGACCCATTTCATTGGCTCGCTGGTACTGGCCCCCAGCCCCAACAACGGTCCCGCCGGTGTCGTCGAGTTCCTGGTGGTCGACGGCCAACAGCGGTTGACGACGCTCTCGATCCTGCTTTGCGCCATCCGGGATCACCTGGTGGCCACCGACGGCGACCAGCACCGTGACCGACTCAACGACCAGTATCTAATCAACAAGTACGAGCCCCTGCGACGGTTGAAGCTCGTCCCCACCCAGGCCGACCTCGACGCCTATTTGGCCTGCGTGGACTCATCGGCGCAGGCTGGTGGAGGCGCGGTCGGCGCCGCGTACGAGTTCTTCCGTACCCGGCTAGCGGAGCCGGCTGTGGCGGTGCAGGTGTACCAGGTCGAGAAGGCGGTGATCTTCGGGTTGGCGCTGGTCTCGGTCATTGCGCATGCCGACGACAACGTCTACCGGATCTTCGAGTCGCTGAACAACACGGGCCTCAAGCTGACCCAGGCCGATCTGCTGCGCAACTACCTGTTCATGCGCCTGTCGAACCGCAGCAAGACCGTCTACGACGCGCACTGGCTGCCGTTACAGAAGCGGTTCAACTCGACCGAGTTAGAGAACTTGTTCTGGCTAGATCTGGTGCAGCGCGATCCGCGGATCACGCAAGGTGACACGTACGCGCGGCAGCAGGCGCGGCTCGACCGGCTCAGCACGGAGGACGACGTCGAGGCCGAGGTGCGTCGGTTTGGTCACCTGGGCACGCTGCTGGAGAGCATCCTGCATCCCAGCAAGGAGCAGGACCCGGGCGTACGTCTCCGGCTGGAACGTTTGCAAGCCTGGGGCAGCAGCACCGTCAACCCACTGCTGCTGCATCTGCTGGAACGGCGCAGCCTGGGCACCGCGACCAGCGCAGAGGTTGCCTCCGCGATGCGGTACGTAGAGAGCTTCCTCGTCCGGCGGCTGCTCATTGGCCGCGCTACGGCCAACATCAACCGCAACCTGGTATCCATCGTTACCGAGATGAACAAGGACCTGCCGGTCGACCAGGCTGTGCACGCCTACCTGTCAGACGGGCGCAAGTACTACGCGACGGACGCAGACGTACGTCACGCGGTCCGGTCGCTGCCGTTCTACACCAACGGGCGGGCGTCGCAGCGTTCGCTGGTGCTGCGCTGGCTGGAGGAGTCGTACGACAGCAAGGAACCGGTCTCCCCGGCGAAGCTGACCATCGAGCACGTCCTGCCGCAAAGCATGGGTCCAGAGTGGCAGCGCATGCTCGCTGCGGACCTCGAACCCCACGAGAACGTCGTCGAGGTACACGGTGCCCTGAAACATACTTTGGGCAACCTCACCCTGACCGGTTACAACGCCGAGTTGGGCAACAGCCCGTTCGCGGTCAAGCGGGTCGACCTCGCCAAGAGTGGAGTCCGCCTCACTCGGGACATCATCGCCTGCGAACGCTGGGGACGGCCGCAGATTCATGCCCGCGCTGATGCCCTCGCCGAGCGGATCATCAACCTTTGGCCGGGTCCCACTGGGTCGACGGTGGATCAGTCTGAGGTGCGCTGGGACCTCATGGAAACGGCGCTCGCCGCGATGCCGGCCGGATCCTGGACAACCTACGGGGACCTCGCCGCCTTGATCGGCACCGCGCCCCAGCCAGTCGGCAACCGGCTGCGCGCCGTCCCGGTGACTAATGCTCATCGGGTGTTGCAGGCCGAGGGAACGAAGGCCGGTGGGTTCCGTTGGCCCGACGGACGAACGGACGACCCTATCGCGGCGCTACAAGCCGAAGGGGTCTTGTTCGACCAGCAGGGTCGGGCGGACCCGACCCAGCGCATCGACCTCGATGAGCTGGCGCAACTGAGCGGCTTAGCCCCCGACGAACTGCCCCGACGGCTGCCTCGGCCGCGACCTGGTGACGGGCAGTCCCGTGCCGACCGCTTCGCTGAGCAGATCGGAGTGTTGCAGGACGTCTTCGTCGCCGGAGCTGCCCTGACGCTGCTCGACCGATGGACCGAGATGGGCGGCACGCTCCTCTACGGCGGTGGAGCGGAGACGTCCTGCTTCCTGATGGCCCGCGAGCGTGGCCACCGCGACGGCGACATCTGGCCCGTGACGCTCTATCCCAGCGGAAAAGTCGAGGTGGTCTTCCAACACCTGGCCAGTCGCTTGCCATTCGACGACGTGACGCTACGTGAGCAATTCCGGCAACGACTAAATCAGCTTCCCGGCGTGAGCATCGCCGCCGCGAAGCTCACCCTGCGCCCAAGCTTCCCCCTGACCGTCCTCGCCGACAGCGCCACCGCCACAGCCCTCTTGGAGCACCTGCAGTGGTTCTACGAGCAGGCTCACCAATCCGAGGAAGAGGACGAGACTCTCACGGTCTAGCGGGCGGCAGACGTCTTCTCCGATCTGTCGATCTGCCTTAACAACAGTCGAGGGGTAGCACCGTGTCCGCGCTCACCAGTGAGGTAAGGGACGCCAAGAGCCCGGTGGCCCGGTGGCTTCGGTCGACGTTCCCGCACCACCACGACGTACAGGCCGATTACCGGGAGGCCATCGGCTTGGCCCGGGTACTGCCGTCCCCTACGGTCGCTCGCTGGACGCAGGGAGCGGCCATCGACTGGTGGTTGCGATTCCTGATCGACCCTGCCCCTTCGGTCCGGCTCGCAGTGGCCGGGATGCGCTCGCGGCGAGCACCATGCGAACGGGCTGGCCTGGAACTGCTGCACGATCTGGGCGCGGTCGATGACGGCGGCAATCACACCGGGCCGATCCGCCCTGCCCGGCTCATTGAGCGCCCTGATGAGTGGTGGGCACGAATGTCCTACGCGCTCGCTCTCCTGGTCGAGCTGTACCGGGCGGCTCGGGTAGACGGATCCCGCCTGATGCAGCTCGGCCCGGACAGTCGGGCGTCCGACCTGCTGGCATTGGCCAACGCCGACGAGGTCGCCGACCTGATCGCGATGCGCGACCTTGCCGTGGAGACGCTGCTACCAGGGCTGCCGCTCGGACCCGTGGCCACCGGATCGACGTTCGAGGGCAGCGCCGACCTCAACGCTGACGCCGACCTCATCGTCGGCGGCGTGCTCGTCGACTTCAAGGCCACCCAAGGAAGGGCCCGGTCGGACGGCAGTCGTGCGGCCGGGCTGACGAGGGCCGACATCGACCAGTTGCTGGGGTACGTGCTGCTGGACTACACCGATGCCTTCGCACTGCACTCGGTGGCCATTTACGCCGTCCGCCATGGACACTACGCCGCATGGCGCTTGGACGACCTGTGCGCGGAACTCGCTGGACGGCCAATTGACCTCGCCGCGATGCGGCAGGAGTTCGCACAGGTGGTGCGGGTCGAGTTGCCGGGTTACCGCAGGGCGTCAATCGTCGACCGAATCCAACGGCGGTTCGCCGCCAGATAGTCGATCACCAGTCGCGGGCCCAGTCCGGTGGCGGCACGACCGCGAGTTGCGGTTCACCGCTGATCGGTTCGAGAGCATGCACGACCCGCAGGTCCCCGTCGGCCGCAGCGTCCTCGTCGGTGATGACCCTCCCACTGCTGCCATCAATGCTGACCAGAAGCCACCGGTCGGGGTGGATGCTGCCATCGTCGACCAGCGCCCGCACTCCGAAGGTTCGGGCCAAGGTGGCGGCCAGCTCCCGCTCCCCCTGCCCGGTGGCGTCGGCGAGTTCGGCGTCACCGGTCAGAATCCAGCCGAAACCCTCGCCCTCGTCTGGAGGATTGAGCATCGCGACCGGCCGAGGGCCGTCGACTGCTCGGTCCTCGGTCCTCCCCACGTAGACCGCGTCCGGCGGGATGCCGAAGTCCTCGCTCAGGCGTCGGCGCAAGGCGTCTGCGGGTAACTCGCCCTCGAAGCGGACCTGATAGCGCAACGACTACCTCCGGTCTCCGTCGAACTCTCAGTGCACTCAACCATTCGTCATCCGAGTAGGACGAACGGCCCCTTCCGACGCAACTCCGCCGTCAATAACATCGACCGGTCCGCAGCCGGCCGGCGCCGGTTATTCGTCCGGTTGTACGTGCTTCTCAGCCGAAAACCTGCTTCGCGTGCGGCGTGGTGCCGTCGCTGCTTGGGACGTGCCGCTGCTCCTGACGTCAGCGGCGGGCCGGGCCGTCGCCGAGATGGATGCCGCCATGGACGTCTCGCGCCTGCACTACCGACCCGTGAACGTCACCGGAGACTGAGTTCGCGACGCCGCCGGCGCCTTCGGCAAGGGTGACCTCGACCTGCGACCACCGCGCACGCAGCTCAGCACCGAAGGCCCTGTCGCGGCGCGATTCACTGTCGAGCAGCTCGGCGAGGCGACCCACGGCCTCCGGTGACGGCTGCTGCAGAGCGCCCTCAATGACGGCATGTGAGGACGGATCGTGCTGAAACCGGGTGCGTAGAAACCCGATCAGGGAGGACACCGCCGCCCGCCCACTCTGGGCCAGCTCGGTGGTCGCCCACGCGATGAGCGTCGTCGCCGCGGTGACCATGATCGGGTCTGTCATGCGTCCGCCTTCCGCCATCGCGCCCGGCTCGTGGAGACGCAACACGGGCGACAGTCATCAAGAAGATTCAATGTTACCCTCGGTGCTCGCATGAACACCTGATCTCGGAGGTCGCCGTGAGCGGACAGCGTTGGGAAGCGGACCCTACCGCCGAGCTCACGCGCCGATGGGGCAAGTCCTCCCACGAGCTGGGCAACACCTCCGGCGACGGCAGCTGCCCCGACGTCTGGGAGTTGAGCAACGGCGACATCGCGGTGATCGGGCAGGACCTCACTGAGACGTATCAGGAACGACTCCCAGCCGGTGTCTCCGTGGATCCGGGCGAGCGGCTTATCATCATTCCCCGATCGACAATGATCGCGGCGAAGGTGGATATACCTGATGCATGACCTGTTCCGCGGGGATCCTGGCGAGCAACTTCGCCTGGCGGACTACTGGGCGGACTTTGAGGATCGGTTCTGGCAGACCGGCGATCCGGGCTTTTGGAAGCTGGAACGCCAGCAGACCTTCAAGGAGCCCGGCGACGAGGGTTGGCAGGCGTTTGCCGACGGGCGGTGGGAGGATTCGCTGCGAATCCTCGACGCGCGCCGCCCTGAATTTCAGAGCTACTACCGGCGGATCGCCGACAGCGGGTTCGCCACCCGACGGGTACGGGTCGCCGAAGAACCCCTCACCCCTTACCTTCAATGGGAGCTGCACGTGCTGCGACTGCGGCACGAGTACGGCGGTCTGACCCATGTGGTCGGCGCGGACGCGGTGGCGGCAGCCGAGTCGGGTGGACCGGTTCCGGAGATCTACACCCTCGGCACCGAGGTGATGTACGAGGCCGTCTACGACGCCGACGGTGTGCTGGCGTCCGCCCGCTGCTGGCGTGACCCTGACTTGGTGGCAAGCTGCCAATCCTTCATCGAGTCGCTCTACCAGGGCGGTGAGCCGCTCGACGAGTTCTTCGCCCGTGTGGTGGCGCCGTTGGGACCTCCCCGCGCGGGGTGAGAGATGGAAGGCGCCGGGTCAGACGGGGCCGGGCAGCGGCCCGCTCAGGTGAACCGGTCCGCGCTGTCCGGACCGGCGGAGCTGGTCCAGGCCCGCGACGTGTACGGCGGTGTGCACTTCCACGGCGAGGCAGCTTCCCAGGAGCGACCGCAACAACTCCCCGGTGATGTCCGCGGATTCGTCAACAGGGTGGAGGAGCTACAAACGCTCAACCGGCTGCTGACCGACGGGGAAGGGAGCGTCAATGTCAGCCTGTCGGTGATCACCGGGACGGCCGGCGTCGGTAAGACCTCAGTCGCCCTGCGCTGGGCGCACAGCATTCGGAGCAGGTTTCCCGACGGGCAGCTCTACGCCAACCTGCGTGGTTACGATCCGGGCCAGCCGGCGCAGCCGGATCAGATCCTCGACCGCTTCCTGCGGGCTCTTGGCGTTCCACCTTCAGCGGTGCCAGCAGATCTGGATGAACGGGCGGCGCTGTACCGCTCTCGACTGGCCGGCCGGCGCGTACTGGTGGTGTTGGACAACGCCGCAACCGCGCGTCAGGTGCGCCCACTGCTGCCTGGCACGGATCACTGCCTGGTCGTTGTCACGAGTCGGAACATGCTCTCCGGGCTGGCCACCCGCGACGGCGGTCGACGGCTGACGCTGCGCATGTTGTCCGAGGACGACGCCGTCACCCTGCTGCGCGCCATCACCTCGCCCTACCGCAGCGGCGACGACCCCGCCGACCTGAGAGAGCTGGCCCGACTCTGCGCTCGGCTGCCCCTCGCACTGCGCATCGCCGCCGAACGGGCGGCGAGCCGGCCATTCATGCCCTTCGGCGAGCTGATCGAGGATCTACGAGACGAGTCGGCCCTGTGGGACGCACTCACCGCCGAGGAGGACGAGGAGTCCGACGCCGTACGTGCGGTGTTTGCCTGGTCCTACCGCGCCCTGAACCCGACGGCCGCTCGGCTGTTTCGACTTCTCGGGCTGCACCCTGGCCCGGACTTCAGCGCCCCGGCCGCCGCCGCGCTGACCGGCGTGGCAGTGTCCCGCGTAAGGCAGCCGCTCGATGCTCTGGTCAGCGCGCACCTGCTGGAGCAGAGCGCTCCGGGACGCTACCAACTCCATGACCTGCTGCGCGCCTACGCGGTCGACCAGGTCCGGCACCTGGAGAGCGCAGAGGATCGGCAGGCAGCACTGCGCCGCGGGCTGAACTGGTATCTGCACACCGCCGATGCCGCGCTGGCCCGTACTCTGCCCTTCTACCGGACCGTACCGTTGGATCCGCTGACCGACGTCACACCGCTCGCCTTCGCGACCAACGCCGAGGCAGACGCCTGGTTCGACGCCGAACGGGACAACCTGGTCTCCGCCACACGAATTGCGGCCGATGCCGGCCTACCGCGGACCGCCTGGCAATTGGCTGCGCTGCTGCGCAGCGTCTTCATGCATCAGAACGCCTTCGAGAGTTGGTTCGCCACGGCCCGGATCGGGCTGGCGGCAGCCCGCACGCTCGGCGACCGGCGCGGCGAGGCGGAGGCACTGGAAAGCCTCGGCAAGGCCCACTTCCAAGCCCGCCAGCTCACCGAGGCCGCCGAACACCATCAGGCCGCACTGGTCATCCGGCGGGAGGTCGGCGACGAGTACGGCACAGCAGTGTCAATCAGCGCGCTCGGGTTGCTGGGTCTGCGCAGTCGTCGTCTCACCGACTCGCTCACCCACTTCGGCGAGAGTCTGGCGATCTTCGAGCGGCTCGGCAACCGGCGGTGGCAGGCCCTGCTGCTGAGCAACCTCGCCGAGACTCGCTACGAGCTGGGTGAGCTGACTGAGGCGGCAGCCTTGCTTGAGCAGGCGCTTGTGGTGCAACGGGAAATTGGCGATCGGGGGCAAGAGGGCAACTCGCTCTTCTTCCTGAGCATGACCCTGCGGGAACTCGGCCGCGTCGACGAGGCGTGGGCCGCGATCGAGTCAGCCATCGCCATCGCCGAGGGCGCGAGCCAGGTGTGGCTGGGGCATTGGCTGGTGGAGTATGCGCGAGTGCTGCGCGCTTCTGGTCGGCAGGCCGAGGCGCTGGAGGCCGTGCACCGGGCGGCCACAATTCAGCGCCAGCTCGGGGACCGCAGCCGCGAGGCGATGGCCCTCGATGGCGCCGGCGAGGCGTACCGGGAACTGGGGCAGGCGGACGAGGCGATCGCCTTCCACCTCCGCGCGGCGGCAGTCCACCGACAGCTCGGCGACAATTGGCAACTCGCCCTGACGCTGGACCACCTGGCCGCTGCGCTGACGGCGACGGGCCGCCCCGAGGAAGCCGGACAGCACTGGCGGGAGGCTCACGACCTGCTGGCCGGGTTCGACGACGCACGTGCTGCCGCGCTTCAGGAAGGCATCGCGGCGGCGCTATCGACCAGCACGGAGTGAGAGCCCTGCGTCGCCGGCCTGTCGGCCCGCATGGCCCGATGGGGTGCGGGGCGGTGCCCCGTTCGGTCCATAGACACTCCTGGTCCACGCTGGCAGGGTCCGATCATGACGTTCCGGCTACCTGATGCGCTCCGGACATCCGATGACGCTGCCGCCGTCGCCTTGCTGAAGCGTTACTACGGTGCGCCGTATCTCGGTCCCGGTTGTGCCGACGGTGCGAACTTCGACACCTGGGCGATCGATAGCGACCCCCATGCGCTTCACGGCCGATGACCTGATCGCGATCAAGTTCCTCTCCGTCGAGGCACCGAAGACAGCGGTACGTGCACTGCTCCGTGATCGCTCGGACGAGTTCTCCGGGCTGCTCGTAACCCTCGGCCCGGACCGCGACCTGGCCAACGAAAACGCACTCCTCGACCACACCTGGGCTGGCTGGCGGATCATGGATGAGCTGCGCTCAATCCCGGGTGTCGTACGACCACCGCGTCGAAGCTGCTGGCGCGGAAGCGGCCACGCCTGCGACCCATCTGGGACACGGTGGTCGCTGCCGTGACCGACACTGTCCCGGCCCAGTGGGAGCCGCTGCGCACGGCACTACACGCCAACAACCTCGCGCTGCACCACCGGCTGCTGCGCCTACGCGACGTGCTGCATCTCCCGGAGGAGATCGGCGCGTTGCGCATCCTCGACGTAATCGCGTGGCGCGAAGGCAAGGATCGCGGCCTGTAGGACGGAGAACCATGCCGGTCATTCACTGGATCTATCCGACGAACGAGAAGAGCAACTACTACCTCGACACCACGAACGGGGACACCGAGGTATCGCCGCAGCAGCTGTTCAACGACATCCAGCAAAGCCGCAGCGAGGTTGACCGGTGGGTCTTAGGAACGGGCTTCCGTCAGATGCGTCCTGGTGACGCCATCTGGGTCTACGCGTCGGCCCCTTACCAGTACATCTGCGCGCTTACTCAGGCCATCGACATCGATTCCGACGGTGACATCTGGCATGCTTCGCTGGTCTGGAACCTTGACGCGACCCAGCGCCTGATGCACGACCCGATCCTACGGTCGATGTTCGGCCAGATCGCGCAGAGGGCAGCTGTCCGAGCCAACCGGCACACCGCAGAGGTGCTTGACGACTGGCTGACGACCCAGCACCTGGCGCTTCCCGATCTGGATTCCAGAGCCAAGCCCTGGCGAAGACACCCGGCTCCGTACCCTGCGGACCATCGTTCAACGGCAAGGGCAGCACGCTTTTCGGCAACGTCTGCTCGACGCCTACGGCGGGCGGTGCGCCGTTACCGGCGAGCGAGCCGTGGAAGTCCTCGAGGCGGCGCACATCGACGGGTACATGGGACCGCACAGCCATCTGGTCCCCAACGGACTGCTTCTTCGCGCAGACCTGCGCACGCTGTTCGATCTGCATCTCATCGGAGTCGACCAGGAAGGCAAACTTGTCGTCTCAGAAGGCCTCGCCGGCTCGTCTTATGCAAAGCTGCACGGCAAGTGCCTTGGCCTTCCCTCTCGGGCGCAGGACCAACCCTCAAAGCGCCGCCTCGCCGCCCACCTCCGCCTGCTGAGCTAGTTCGCCGGGTGATCGTGCGGAGGGCCAGCTGGCAGACATGGCGGTGCTCGCGGAACTTCCCGGCATCGACGGGGGCAAGCGCAGAGCGTATGCCGACTGGATGGCTACCTACGTGGACACGCGCCTACCGATCATCGCCGAGATGAGCGAACACGTGGTCGGCGCCGCCTGGCTCCTCGTCGCGCAGCGAGTGCCCAGTCGACATCCAGCCAGTCGCGGTACGCGAGGATTACCCCAACCGCCGCGTCGGCGGGTGTACTGATGGCCGCGATCCTGACCGAGGCCCGAACTCGGGGCTGCTGCACGTAACTGTGAGAATCAATGCGACCGTACGCAAATTGCGCTTCTGGGAGTTACCCGCCGATGACGTCAATTAACCAAGCCCGGCACCGGTGACGACTGTCTACAGTTGTCCGACAAACGACGGGAGCAGTTGAGCCGGATAGCCGACAGGGTAGTTCTTCAACCACCGAGCTAATCTGCTTTCGGCGATTCCAAAACAGGCGGCCATCCCGAAGGAGAATGTCATGTTCATTGTGGCGACGCAGGATCCAAATACACGCGGCCAGTCTGAAGGACCCGAATCGGGTGCGGCTGCGTGGGGCGCGCTCCTGCCCATCGACGCCGGCCTCACGCAGGCCGAGGCGGATCGGCAGTTGGCCACCTACCTGGCCGGGGTGCAGGCGGGCGAGCCGCTGTGCATTCGTGCGCACGGCAACGACGAGGAGATCGGTGACGCCGAGGCCGGCGCCAAGGACTGGGGCTGGACCTACAAGAAGTTGGCCCGGATGCTGGCCACCCATCTGACCGCCACCCCGAGCGTCGTCCTGATCCGGTCGTGCGCCGAGGAGGTGACCAACTTCCCTACTCAAATGGCGGTCCGCTTGGAGTCGACCTGGCCGGGCGCGAACCACCTCGACGGGGTCGTCATCTACGGCTACAACACGTCTGTCAACATCAGCACGCCCGTCCCCTCGCCGCAGCAACTCACCAAGAATGTCCAGGTCCAGCCGGTCATCGTCTCGTTGTAACCCGCGGCTGCGCCTAGCAATTCATCCCGTACGCCCGACTCCTCTCAGTATTTCGGCCCGCCCACGAAGCGAGCTGGCGCATTCGCACGGCATTGACACTCAGAGATTCTTCGATCACTCTGGGTGCCTGTCTCGTGTAGTGCGTCAGCACCGGGGGTGGGCGTGGAGATTGATTCGCTCGTGCAATCCCTGAGCTACCCGTCGCTGCTGGCGCTCAACTCCTCCGATCAGCTCGTCGACGATGTGCTCCGGTATGCCGAGACACACGCCAAGACGCGCGAGGCGTACTGGCACCACAAGACGTTGACCCCGGTGGACGTCGGCAAGGGCGGGATGCGGACCAGCCCGGCACAGGTGTTGCACGAGCTGGGGGTCGCCACCACCCTGTTGACCGCGTCCCCGCTGTCGCAGGTGGCTCGGCACTGGGCCGCCGTCCGCTACTGCGCAACGCTCACCAAGAACGGAGGACGTCTCGCTCTGACGCCGGATGCCAACGAGGTCGTCTACCACCACAAGGTGACCCAGTCCGAGCAGTTGGGCATCGGCCTGGCCCTCGTCGTCGCCAAGAATCTGCTGCGCCGGCAGTATCGGGGCTGGACGTTCCACGCGGTCGACGCAGAGGTGGCGTTGAAAGCCGGGTTCGTGGACGGGGTCGGTGCGGTGGAGTCGGTCTCGCGCACCAAGAAGCGACCGGACTACATCCTGCTCGGCCACCACGCCACGAAGACCCGCAGGCGAATGAAGATCGTGATCCTGGAGTGCAAGGGCACCCACCAGCCGCCGAGCTTCATTCACGGGCAGCTGGCCCGAGCCGCCGTGCAGGTGGAGGCGCTGTCGGTGGGCGGAAGCCACCCACCGTCGCTGATGGTCGCCTCGCACCTCACCCAAACGGGGATCACCGCTTACGTGCTCGATCCGCCCGGGGATGACGAGTTGTGGTCCGGCGACGACGAGGAGCTGGACAACCTGTTGAGCACCAGCCCCGAGGACCAGTTCTGGCGACCGCGCACGGCCACCCCTGACGAGGTCGAAGCGAGACAGGCGCCTACCGGCCTGCCCTCCCCGGCCGACGAGACCGTCACCGAGCCGGACCTGGCCGAAGAGTTGCCGCCGGGCGCACCCCAGGTCTTCGACATACCCGAGCAAGAGCGTGGCTGGTTCACGCAGATCCTGACCCGCGCCGTGGCGGCCACCGCCCTGCTCTTCGCCGGAAACAGCGAAGCCGCCAGCGGCTATGCCACGCCCCGCCAGCGCGGAACGGAGGATCCGGCATTCCAGCCAGGGCTGTTCAACCTGGACCCTGCATGGGCGACGAGCAGCGCTGCGACGTTCGCGCTACCCAACGGGCTTTCTGCGGAGGGCACCCGGCACCGCGCGCCCCTGGGCCGGGGCCGGGTGCTGGAGGTCTTCCGAGGCGTGGAGAGCCGCCTCTACCGCGAGCTGGCCGACGGCCGGGTCGGCTCCTACCTGAGGGATGCGCCGATCTTCTTCGGCAGGCGAGCGGCGCTGCCGGCCGACGGCAGCGTGTACTCGTTCGGCCGGGATGGCACGGTCCTGGTCGTCCGGGTCCTCGACGGCGGCGGATGAGGCGGTCATCCGGCGCACCGGACACCCTGACGACAAGCATCAAAGGGTACGAATGGCAGCCCGCGCCGCCCAACTGGGACGCACCGCTGAGCGCCGAGCCGCGCCCGGTCCCGCCCCTGACGGCAACGCCTGCCTCGACGCCGCCAGCCCCAACTGGTGGTGGCGGTCTCGATCGGCGTCCGGCCGAGCAAGGACGTGCCCTGGATGAGGATCGGGCTGGTCATTCTCGGCATCCTGCTCACCTGCGGCCTGGCCCGGATTCGCCACGAACTCTAAACCTCGCCCAACACCATTCCACCCCCGACAGTACGCAGATCAGGCGCGTGTGGAAATTGCGCGCTCATGGCTACTGTCGGGAGTGTCTTGTATGGTCAGACGCGTAATCGATCCGCGTGACAGCACCCGATTGAATAGATTCTCGGCGGCAACGGCCGCACGTTTCACCGATGACGTCCGGATGTAACAAAATGCAACATGGAGAGGGCGGGAGCCGATGGCCGACGACATGGGATCGACAGTGCCGCGGCGGCAGCTCGGGCGGGCGCTGCGCGAGCTACGCACGGAGGCGCGGATGACGCTGGACGGCGCGGCCGAGGCGATGCAGTGCAGCCGGCAGAAGATGTGGCGCATCGAGACCGGCCTCGGCCCCGTCCGCGCCCTCGACGTCAAAGCCATGTGCGAGCTGTACGGGGCGACCCCCGACCTGGCCGGCGCCCTCACGGCCCTGGCCAGCGAAACCAAGGCCAAGGGCTGGTGGCACTCGTACGGCGACGCCGTCCCCGACTGGTTCGAGCTGTATGTCGGCCTGGAATCCGCCGCATCACGGCTCCGGGAGTACGAGGACACTCTGGTACCCGGGCTGCTCCAGAGCCGCGCCTACGCCCGTGGTGTCTATCAGCATCGCTCACGCATCTCGCCGGACGAACGAGAGAGGCTGGTCGAGGTCCGGTTGCAGCGTCAAGCGCTCCTGGAACGCCGCCTTCCGCCAGCGCCGCTGTTCGAGGTCGTCCTCTCCGAAGCGGTCATGCTCAGGGTCGTCGGCGACTCCGCCACGATGGTCGAACAGCTACGCCACCTACTCAACGTGGGTCGATTCCCGCACGTCTCGATCCGGGTGCTCCCCCTGACGGCCGGTCTGCACTTCGGTGCCGTAGCCGGCCCCTTCGTCATGTTGGACTTCCCGCTCCGCAACAGGGTTGTGCCGGAGCCGTCCGTCATCTACAGCGAGTCGCTGACCGGGGCGCTCTATCTCGATCGCGCGGAAGAGCTCGCCATCTACGAAGAGGTGTGGGCGAGCCTGACCTCGCTGGCCCTCGATGAGCAACAATCGAGGCAACTGATCAACAAGATCATCGGAGAGGTCCATCATGGCTGAACTGACCGGCGCCCGTTGGCGCAAGAGCACCCGCAGCGGCGACAACGGCGGGAACTGCGTGGAGGTCGCCGACAACCTGCCCGGCCTCGTCGCCGTACGCGACAGCAAGGACCCGGCCGGGCCTGCCCTCACCTTCGCCCCCGCCGCCTGGACCAACTTCGTCCTGGCCACCAGATCTGGGCACTGAGCTGCACGACGGACGGGAGTGCAGCTGGCGGACGCGCCGGACGCGCTCCCGTCGCGCAATCGGTCAGGAGACCGCGTCCCCAGTCGCGGGCTGAGCCACGTCCTCCAACAACGACCACCGGTCCCGCCACGCCCCCACGTCCTTCGGGTAGATGGCCGTATGCCGGCTCTCCGGGTTACGCGGGCGAACACCGCCGACGCTCGCCATGAACTCGTCGTGCCGCTCGCGCACCCCGGCACGCAGATCGTCTCCGGGCACGACGTAGAAGTCCCGACGTCCCTCGGTCACGTCCACGAGAACGTAGAGATCGACCGACATCGCCGTCATCTTGTCGATGTCCGCGATCATCCAGGCGCCCTGCGCGGCAACCTGCACAGTCGCAGTCCTACCGCTAATCGTCACGAAGGTCTGCGCACCGTGCAGGCTCGCCGAATGGCCGTGCAACAGAGCCTCAGCCACCGCAAGGTGCCGTCCAGCCTGGTGCTTCTGGTGGTTACTCGGAACCATCTGCTCTCCCTCGGGGGTGGAAGCGGGATGGCGGGCTACGACGGCTGCCAGCCCGCGTCGATTGCATCCTGAAGCCGCTTGCTGAACACAGCATGCGCCTGCCGATACTCGTTCTCCCGATCCGCCTTATAGAATGGTACTGCGTAACTCGTCGGCACCGAACCCCAATTTGAAGTCTCAAGGTAGGCGATCAGCTGCTCATAATGTTCCTTCCGCTGACCGAAGCCAAAGGCATATGGGTCTGCAGCGATCCTGCGACCCGCAGCATCGAACCACATCTGATCCTCGCGATCGGTCAGAATAGGATACCTTGACCGGAGTATCGCGATTAGCTCGTCGATTCCAATCCCGAGCCAAACCGCAACTAGGGCATCAACCTCGACGAGACCGGCTCGACGCTCACGCTCCGACCGCAAGGGGGTCGAGCGGCTCCAGGCAGGCTTGACTGCATCCCCAATCTTGGGGAGCGCAGGCCAACTTGCTGCCCATCGCTGCTGGCTCCATCCCGGGTCAAAGAGCCTGCTCCACAAAGCAGCGTAGTCAGAGGTTAGGCAATTGAGCCTTAGCGTCCGCAACAGCAGATCCCCAGCTAAAGGGTGATCGGCATCAGCTGCAGGCATCCAGTTCACTTCAGCTACGCCCAGATTTGCGCGCCCCGTGACGCGCAGAAGATAGTCCATCACTATCGAGGACCAAAATCCGGACGTGAGGGCAAGCTTAGCAGGGTCCTCAAACGAGAGCGAATGAATCAGATGAACGTGCGTTGGTCCAGGAGGAATGATGGCAGCGAACAAAGACCTCTCTGTGCTCTTAGGATCGATCATCCTTCGCCAAGCCAGCCGATAATGAGACGTGTATCGATCATTGCCGAACAAATCCTGACTCGCGAGGAATTCGTCCTCCGGGCAGGCCCGGACATACGTTGTCCGGGGAATCACTCGGTCCGGGAGCGATGGCAGATCCCAACTAACCCAGTCCTTCTCATGCGCATACGGCTCGGCCGGTTGCTTCATGAAAGGCGTCGCAATTCCGATGTGAGGGGCTTGAAGAATGGCATCGCTCATGCCAGGAGGTAGACCCACCTCGCGTCGAATCAGTCCATCCTTCTTGGCCTGACCTTCATCGAACCCAATACTGATCCACGGATGATGCCTGGATGTTCGTAGGGAAAAAGAGGAAATTGCCCTAATTGCATTGCTCTCCCCCTCCGTTATGGGGTACAGAAGGGGCGTTTGCTCCGCGGCTGACGTTTCGTCAGCCCGGAGCCGCCGCCACTCCGCGAGCCTAACCTGGTCGACCTTGATAATTCGGGACGAGTGGGGCCGGCAATCCCAACTGCCTCTGAATTTCTGGCCCGGCAGGGGACCACTCCCATCATGGCCGAGCGAATCGAGCAGAACGGTCGCGCGGTACAACTGACTTGCATGGAGGAACTCGATTGGTTGCGCTGCGCCATAGATGTGCATACCAAATTCAAGGGTTCGACCTGCGTCCGTGAACGCCCAATTGGCCGCGTTAATGAAACTGCCGTGGACCCTCAAGTGCTTATAGGCTGCCGCCCGGAGAGACCCGTCCTTCACTCCTCCAAAATGCGTATCGGGATGCAGGAGGCCTGCCGTGCCCCTGCCGCCAAGATGTGTCCAGACTTTAACCATGAAGGTGCGGTACAAGTCGGGCCTTGTTCCAGCAAGCAAGGGGTAGTTGACCGCTGAGCCGACCGAAGCAACGACTCCGGCGTTCACGGCCATTTCTGACCGGAAGTATTGGAGCGCATCACCCGACTCCAACACCAATGCCTTGCGCATGCGCAAGATTGCGACGTCCGGCTTGTGGGACAGTCGGAACCATGGATCCAATTCGGCAAGTAGATCCGATTCGTTCCAATCTGGCCGCACCCACGGCGGGTTGCCTACCTGGAGGTCGAAGCCGCCCTTTGCGAAGGCTTGGGCGAAGGTCAATTCCCAATGGAAGAAGCTTTGGTGCTCGGCGATCCGGTCGGCGGTGAGGAGCCACGGGAAGCGGTCAGTGAGGGTCCAGGGTGAGTCGACGCCGATGACCCCGTCGAGTTTCCTCTCGAACTCGCTCATTTCGCTCAGGCTGGTCAGCGTCCGGCCGTAGAACCGCTCGGTGTTTTCGTCCGCATCACTCCGGCCAATGAGCGCTTCGGCGAATGTCAACCAGTCATCGAGGCCGGACAGCGGCACCTGCTGGCGGAGCTGTTCCGCCACCGTCATCCGCCGAGTGCCCCCGGTCGGCTTGGTCGGCAGCTTCATCTGCTGCGGCTGCACGTTGCCGAAGAAGTCCGCGGTCTCATAGACCACCGGTTCGTCGTACGCCGGCTCGTCCTTGATGTGCGAGACCTGGACGGGTGCGGCCGGGTAGGCCGGGTCGGAGCCGTCGAGCAGCCCGACCTTGTCCAGCGGCCAGAACCACAGCGCGCACCACACGTCCATCAGCGTCTTGAGCCGCCAGTACGGCGTGCCCGGCGCGGTCAGGTCGGCGAGGATCTCCTCCCGGGGCACGGCTTCCGTGACCGGCGGCAGGTCCTCAGCACCCCAGACTGCGATGTCGCGGCGGATCTCCCGCTCGGAGATGTCGAGCCGCTGCTGCACCAGCCCCCACAGGAACTCAACTCGTCGCGCCAGTGCCTGCAAGCGCTGGACCTGCGAGTTCTTGCCCTTGGTCGACGGCGTGCGCTTCATCGCCGTACGCCAGGCTTTTAGTCTCGCGGTCTCGGCCGGCGCCAGCTCGCGGGCCTCCTTCTCCCCCGCTACCGCGCCCCAGCCGTCAGCGGGGAGCAGGAAGTGGTGGATGGTGCCCTCGTCGATCGGCCCGTCCCGGAAGGGCTGCTCCTTTGGGGCGGTGGTGAGCCACGACTTGTCGGCGAGCTGTTTCGGGCCGTAGGTCTTGCGGCCGGCGCCGATGAGGGAGTTGCCGCGTTGCAGGTGCAGGCCGAACCAGGGTGCCTGGAGGCCGGCGTGCATGACGTTGAGCCAGAGCGACACCTCGGCCAACTCGACGGCGGTGCGGTTGAGGTCGACGCCGTAGCTGTTGTGCAGGGCGATGTACGCCTTCACCCGTTGGAGTTCGAGGTGGTAGTCCTCCGGGTCGAGAGTGACGTCCAGTTCCTTCTGCCGGCGGCGCAGGTATTCGGCGGCGACCTGGTTGATCGCCTCGTTGAGGAATGCGCCGGAGCCGAGTGCCGGTTCGCAGATGGTCCAGTCCAACAGTTCGCGGGCCGGGGTGATGGTGTCGTCCTGGTCGAGCCGGTATTTGAGGGCGAGTTGGACGGTGACCTCGGTGAGCGACTGCGGGGTGTAGTAGGAGGCGCTGGTCTGCCGGTCCCGGCCGGCGAGCCGGTAGACGAACTGGCCGGGCTGGTAGCTGACCCGGCTGCGGACTCCGGTGTACGCGTCCTCCTTGTAGACGAAGACACCGTCGTCGTACTCGTCGACCTTGGAGGCCGGGATCATCCACGAGCCGTCCTTCGGGTCGCCGTTCTTGGCGACCTCGTAGAGCTGCTCGGTGGCGACGAAACCGGTGTACGACATCAGGCCCTCGTAGACCGCGCCGAGCTGGTTGATGCCGAGCTGGGCGTACGAGATGAAGCCGCCGCGGCGCTTCTTGCCGCCCTTGGTGAGCATCAGCCGGCGCAGCACCTCGTAGAGGACCTTGTTGCGTAGCCGCGTGTCGATCTTCGGGGCTTCGTCATCGTCGGGGTCGCTGCCCGGCTCGGCGATCAGCCGGCCGATGAGCTTGGTTTTCTCCGGCAGGAACAGGTCCGACTTCATCGGCTCGAAGCGCAGCCCCTCCCCCTCGCTGGCCTTGTCCTCTACGTCCGCGCTGCCGCGCGGCCGGTGCCCTTCGTTGACCATGCGGAAGAGCAGGTCGAGTGACTCGTACAGGTGGGTGCCGTCCTCGGCGGAGGGGGCGAGGCGGCGGGAGACGAGGTCGCCGAGGCGGGCGAGGCTGTAGCCCTCGACGTACTGGGGATCGTTGACCGGCAACACGCCCAGTTCGGGGCGCGCCTCGGCGTAGAGCAGGAACAGGATTCGGTAGAGGTAGCGCAGCGACTCCCGGCCCAACTCCTTGGCCAGCTCGTCGAGGTCCATCACCTGCTGCGGCTGGTAGCCGGCCCGCCGGATCTGGTCGAGGACCTCGTTGGCGATGAGTTCGACGGAGACCTTCAGGCCTTCGCGGAGTTCGCTGGAGACACCGACGGCGTGCTGGCGTGAGCCGGCGACCAGGTCGGCGAGGGGTTCGGTGCCGCCCTCGGCGGGTGGGCGGAGCGAGTCGGCGCCGAAGAGCGCGGCGACGACGTCGAGTTCCTTGTCGTCGTTGCGGGCGTACGCGGTGTCGAGGCTGACGGCCAGGTAGCGGCCCTCACCCCAGACGGTGCGGTCGGCGAGGGTGATCACGCCGCCGCTGAGGATCAGCACGTAGCGGGGCTTCGGGCTGTCGGCGGCGAAGAGCAGGGAGGTGAGCTTGGCGCCCGTCTCGATGGTCTCGGTGCTGGACAGGGTGAGCGGGTCGAGCAGGCGGCCGGCGTCGTCCGGGTCCTGTGCCGCCTCGGTGTCGACCGCCCAACCGCAGTCCAGCGCGACGATGCCGTGCGCGGTGGTCAGCTCGGCGTGGGCGACGTGGACCTCGTACTCCTGGCCGTTGCGCTCGACGGTGATGGTCTGCGGCTGCGGGTCGAAGCCGAGCGCCCGCAGCACGTCCTGGTGCTGCTTGCGCAGCCGCTCCGGGTCGAAGAAGTCGGCGTCGGTCAGCTCGGTCTTGGCGTCGAAGTACTGCCGACGCATGCCGCGCAGCCCGGCGCGTGGCGTGACCCGGTTGGCCTTCTCGTCCTCGGCCCACTGCTTGAGCAGACCGCCCTTGAGAGTGGTGGGCAGGATCTCGGCGAGGTAGTGCGCGGAGAGATACTCGCCGCGGTTGGTCAGCGACTCGAAGCTCATGCCGGCACTCCGCTACGCTCCGTGCCGCCCTGAGGCACCATCGCACTCAGCCTGATGATTCGCTCGCTACGCTCGCTCATGCGGCACTCTCCTGCGACGGTACGAGGACGGCGAGCACCCGCAGCAGCGGGTCGCCGGCGGTTTCCAGACGGTCGAGCAGGTCGTTCTGCTCCTGGACGGTGGTGTCGACGCGTTGGCGTCGCTTCTCCCTGTGCGCGCCGGGCAGCTCATCGAGGATGCTGGCCTGCTGGAAGGTCTTCAACTGCTGGCGGTGCCGCTGCAACGGCTCGGCGTTGGCCTCGGCCCACTCGGCGCGCTTGCCCTCCAGATACTGCCGGGCAACCTCGACGGCCTCCGGCAGCAGATCCTTGAGCGGGTCGATCGCGATGACCTCGGCGCGGTTGACCATCGCCGGACCGACGTTGGCCTCGCGCAGCACGTCGTCCATCGGTCGGATGGTCGGCGACGCGGGCAGGTCGGAGACGGCCATCCACTGGACGACCGTGGGTTGACCGAGGCGGTTGGCGTAGACGCCCTGGATCAGGAACGTCGGCGCGGTCACGTCGGCGGTGAGCACCGGGGCCTGTTGGCGGCCGAGCCGGATCAGCACCTTGTCGACCAGCCAGTCGACCATCGGGTGCACGTCGCTGAGGAAGGCGATGTCCGGCCACATCGGGGTCTTGCTCTGCCGGGCCTGGTCGAGCTTGCGCTGGGCGAGCGCGCGGTCGAAGGTGACCTTGAGTCGCAGGTCCTCGCCCTCACGGTGTGCCCGCAGGTAGGTGCGGGGCAGGTCGGTGAGCCGGTGCACCAGGTCGTCGGGGGCGAGGAAGGTCATCAGTTCGTCCTCGCGGCGCAGGTCGATGTGATCCTCCGGCCGGTCCTCGTAGATCTCGTACAGGGCGGCGTCGACGAAATCCTGCGTGGAGTCGAAGAGCTTCGGCACCTTTGCCTGGGGCACGTCCGCCGCCACGGGAGCGGTGCCGACCTCCCCGAAGAGGTCGGCCATCACGTCGACCTCGGCGTGGGCAGCCTCGTAGGACTCGTCCACCGACTTGCCGGCGAGCAGGTCCCGGACCAGCCGGTCCTCCTCGGCCTTGGCGTCGTACTGGCCCGTCACCGCCTCGACGCTGCCGAGGCTGCGGTGGGCGGTCTCCTCCCGGTTGAGGAGCTTCTCGGCGACCGTGCGGTCGTCCTTGGCGTCCTCGCGGTCGGAGGTGAGGATGAGCGCGCGGAACTGCGGCTGGTGCTTCTGCCCGTAGCGGTCGATACGGCCGTTGCGCTGCTCGATGCGGATCAGGCTCCACGGGATGTCGTAGTGGATCAAGTGGTGGCACTGCTGGTGCAGGTTGACGCCTTCAGAGGCGACGTCACCGGTGAAGAGCAACCGGACGTCACTGCCGGCCAGCTCGAACTCCTGCAGGATCGTCTGCTCGTCCTTGTCGGCCACACCGCCGTGCAGCACCCGGATCGCGTTCGGCTTGAGGCCGAGCATTCCGGGGACGACCTCGGCGAGCCACTTGATGGTCGGCACCCGCTCGGAGAAGACCACGGCCCGGGTGCTGCTGTTCTTGCCGACGCCGATCTTTCTCAGCTCGTCGACCAGGCCCTTGAGCTTGCTGGAGTCGGTGTCGGTCATCGCGGAGGTCAGCTCCGCGAGCCGGTCCAGGGCCGCCCGCTCGGTGCCGGTGGCCTTCTTGCGCCGGCTGGTCACCGTCTCGTGCAATGCCCGGTGCGAGGACAGAAACGACTTCAACAAGGTGTACGGGAAGAGCCGGTGCTGCCCGGTGATTGGCTCGTCGTTCCACTTGCCGGCCAACCACACATCGGTCAACTCGTCGAAGATCTGCTCCTCGATCGTGGTCGCCGTGCAGTGCAGGGCCTTGGACGGGCCGCGGTCGGCCCAGCGGTCGCCGATCTGGTCGCGTACCTCCGGGCTGATCTTCGTCCGGCGGAGGTAAAGGTGCGCGATGTCGCTGGCCTGGTAGTCCTTCTCGTTGGCGATCGCCGCCGGGTCGAGCAGCGAGATCAGCTGCGCGAAGGACTCCTTGTCGCCGTTGTGCGGGGTGGCGCTCGCCAGCAGCAACGCGTCGGTCTTCGCGGCCAGGCGGCGGGCCAGCTCGTTGCGCTGGGTGCCCTTGTTGATGAGGTTGTGCGACTCGTCGATGACGACGGCATCCCAGGTCGTGGCGTCGAGGTGATGGCCGAACTGGCCGGCGTCCTTGAGGGTGTCGACCGAGATGATGGCCCGTTTGAAGTAGGTGAACGGGTTACGCCCGGCGGGGATCTCCTGCTGAATGCGCTGGATGCCGGTCGAGTCGAGCCGGACCAGCGGGATCGCGAACCTGGTCCAGAGCTCCCGCTGGAACTGTTCGAGGACCTGCTGCGGCGAGACGACCAGGATCCGCTCACCTCGGCCCCGGCGGATCAGCTCGGCGAGGATCAGGCCGATCTCCAGGGTCTTACCCAGGCCGACGACGTCAGCGAGCAGGATCCGCGGCCGCAGGCCGGACAGGGCCAGTTCGACGGGTCGCTGCTGGTAGGTCAGCGGATCCAGCAGGAACCGGTCGGCGAGGGCCAGCCCGCGCTCGGTGCGGGGCAGTGGAGTACGCCGCAGCACGGCCTCCAGGAAGAGGCGGCTCTGCCGGAACCGCGACGAGGTGTCCTGGATGAGGTCCGTCTCCTCGGGCACCAGCGGCGTGATGTCCTCAAGCTTGGTGAAGAAGGTCGCCTCGACGTCCTGCACGAACTCGGATACGCCGACCGCCTTCACCATCGTGCCGTCCGCGGTGCCGGTCTTGACGCTGCGGATCAGCCACTCCTCGTCGCGGACGACGATGCGGGAGCCCGGGGCGAAGGTCGCGGCCTGGGTGGTGGTCATCGGTGGTGCCTTCCTACAGGGTCGAGCGGCGGGCGTACTGGCGGCGCATCTTGTCGACGAGCCACGTCACATCGGCTGGTGCGTTTGGCCGCTTGGCGTCGACCCTCGTGGGTGTCGTCACCGGCACCGGTACGGTGTCCGACTCGATGACCGGCGTGCTCTCCGGGTCCTGCAGCGGATCATCCAGGTCCGGAGGGACCAGCAGTTCCGTGCCACCGTCGTAGGTGAGTTCGGCGACTTCCTGGCGCAGGGCGTGGACACTCTTGCCGCTGGCGGCGGTGGCCACCGCGAGCAACCGGGCGCGAACGTCGGTCAGTCCGGGTCGCGCCGTAGGGTCGAAGGCGAGCATCGTGCCGAGCAACTGCACCAGCTCGGCCGGCACATCGGAGAGGTCGGGAAGGTCGCTGGGCTCGCTGATGCGCAGCAGCAGGTTCCAGGAGTTGGTCGGCGGGTAGAGCCCACGCCCGGTCAGGGCGAAGACCAGCGTCGCGGCGAGGGCGTAGACGTCGACCGCCGGAGTGAGGTCTCGCTCACCCTTGACCTGCTCGGGCGACATGTAGGCGGGAGTGCCGACCAGGGCGCCCGGCTCGGTCAGATAGTCGTCCCGCTCGATCAGCACCGCCAGGCCGAAATCGATCAGCTTGGGGCCGTCGGGGCCGAGGATGATGTTCTGCGGCTTGAGGTCGCGATGCAGCAGCTTGACCTGGTGCACCTTGGCGAGACCTTCGGCGAGCATCGCTCCGGCCATGGCGGCCAACGGCAACGGAAGCGGCCCTCGTGCGTCGACATGCTGTCGCAGTGTGGCGCCGGGGACGTACTCCACGGCGAGCCAGGCCGGATTCGCGTACGGGTCGGCGCCCTCAAGGCGGGCCACCCGGGACCCGAAGACCAGCTTGAGGCTGTCGACCTCGGCGGCGAACCGCTCGCGCACCGTCGGCGCCTCAATCAGGTGTTGCTTGATCACCTTTACGGCGACCCGCTCGGCGGTAGGCGACACCGCGAAGAACACGTCGCCCATACCACCCGAGCCGAGCGGCCGGACCAACTCGTAGCCGCCGATTCTGCCCAGCGTCATTCGTCCCCCTCACGATGACACCCGCCAAACTGCTCGTCTGCCCTCTCGGCTCGACGCATGGCGGACGCATGACCGTACAACGTTGAACTTTCGACGAGGAAGTGTCCGAATGGCGGTTCCTGTGAGACGTTGAATCCAAACTTCAGACGACTCGATGCGCCGCCGTCGGATATCTGACGACACCAGAAAGCTTGTCAGCTGTTCCAGAACATCAGGTCGCGGGCCTGCCGCGAACAAGCCGTCAGCTCCGGCACGCCCCGCGAAGGGACGACGTAGTCACGCTCGCGGATGAGTGCGAGGAAATCCGCCGGCAATGCGACGCGGTGACGCCGCACGTAGTAGGCGAGGTCCTTCCGCCAGAGCCAGTCGCCGTCGGTCATGACGGTCGAGCCGTTCATCACCTGCCGGGTCGAGTCGAAGGCGTCGTTGGCGACGTCCATCACGTCGATGAGGATGTGCCCCGAGTTCAAATAGCTGACCACCTGGGTGAGGTCGGGCAGTTCCTCGTCGGCGACGCTGTCGAAGATGCTCTCCTGCGGCTCGGCGGAGCGGACCGGTCCGAATTCGCGGAACATTCCCGCTGCCTTCAACTGGCCGCCGCTCATCACCGCCCACCATTCGGGTAGAGGGTCTTCCACACTCCGTCGCCCCGGATCATCGGGGTCTGCCCCACGGGGACCATACCGGTCGACACCGACCGCGTCCGTCGGTGCCGTCACCGGCACCCCGAGGGCGTCGGCGACCTGTTGCGCCGCTGGTGGCACGTCGGCTTCGACCGGGCCTCGTGGGCGCTGACGGTGCCGACCACCCTGCCAAGCCCCGAACGGTGACTCAGCACGCCGGACCGTGTGGTTGGCGGCCAGCACGGCCCCTCATCGGACGGCGTCGTCCGGCCGCACGACCCCCCGCGCCAACCCGTCAGCGGTGAGTTGCACCAGCTCCGCCCCCAAAACCGCAGTCTCCCGCACCGCCGCCTCAAACGCCTCAAGCCGCCGAAACGCTGCCCCGTAAGCCCGCTGCTCGTCCAGCGGCAACCGCCGCACCTGAGCCCGCCGGATGTCGAGCCGCATCGTCCCGGACAGGCTCGACGACTGCTTCTCGTTCGCCGACGTCCGCAGTTGACCGGCCAGGAACCACGGATCCAACGCCGCCGGATTGGGCCGCAACAGGTACAGGTTGCGCCCCAGCAGCGCCCCCTCGGCGGTGACCACCCGGGCAGTGAGTTGCCGCGCGATCATCGGCACCACCACGTCCCCGACAGCAAGCGGGATCTCCTGCCCGAACCGGTCGTCGACCCGTCCGGACGCCTCCACACCGGCGAGCACGTCCGGCACGGTGAGCACCGGCGGCCCGTCGGGCGCGGGTGCGGACGTGCCGGCGCGGACCGGGCCGATCAGTTGAAGGGCCCCGGTCTTCGCCAGCTCCCCCACCGTGAGGAAGAGGCCGTCCGCCCCGTCGGGAGCGGGTGTGAACTGCGGTAGCAGCTCCGGCAGCTCGCCGACGATGGCGGCCAGTCGTTCTCTGGTGCGTACCAGATGCTCTCCCGATGCCTCGCTCACGACGGCGGGTTGCCGGCGCGCGGGGGTGAGGTCGACTTCCTCGTCGAGCAGTTCGATGACCGGGACCGCGCGGGCGAACCCGGCCTCCTCGACGTCGCCGTCCGGGGCGGCGGCGAAGGCCCGCCACGCGTCCAGCACGCGCGGCGCGGTGTCGGCCAGGTCACCGCCGGCGGCGTCGATCAGCAGCGCCCGCGCCGGCGGCGGCGCGTCGGTCGCGGCGCGTCGCAGCACCCACAGGTGCAGGGGTACGCCGTGCGGCGCCGCCACGCCCGGCGGAAGCGCGATGACGGCGCGCAGGTGACCTCGGCGCAGCAACTCGCCGCGGATGCGTTTGCCGGCGCGGCGGCTGGCGACAGTGGGCGGCATCAGCAGGACGGCGTGCCCGCCGACCCGCAGGTGGGCGAGAGCGTGTTGGGCCCAGGCCAGCTCCGGTTCGGTACGGGGTGTGGTGCCGACGATCCAGCGGGGGTCGTGGCCGAGTTCCTCGTCGCCCCAGTTGGTGGCGCCGAACGGTGGGTGGCAGACGACGGCGTCGACGGTTCGGCCGGCAAAGGCGTCGGTGCGCAGCGAGTCCCCCGTGCTCACCTCGCCGGACACATCGTGCAGGGCCAGCCACAGGCTGGCGAGTTTGGCCAGGTCAGGGTCGAGTTCCTGCCCGTAGACGGAGGTGCTGCCGGCCCGGACGGCGGCCCGAAGGATGGCGCCGGAGCCGGCGGCCGGGTCGAGGACCGATCCGCCGCCGACGCTGGCGAGCCCGATCATCAGGTCGGCGAGGTCGTCGGGGGTGGCGAAGGGGCGGCCGGGGCCTGGTGCGGAGAACCGCTGCCACAGCTCGTCGAACGCGCCCTGCGCGCCCCGCTCGTCGACGAGGGCGTCGACGTCGGGCAGGAGTGGCGCGAGCTGTGCATCGGGGTGGCCGCTGCGGGAGCCGCGCTGTCGGGCCAGCAAGAAGGCGCCGACCGCGGCGAGACCGGCGGCCGGGGAGTCGCTGGCCGCGGCGAGGTGTCGCCAGAGCCGGTCGGCGGTGGCGAGCTCGGGGAGCTTGCCCTGGGTGCGTAGCCACTGCTCGACCTGGATCAGGTCGAACTCGGGGCTCGCCGTCGTCCCGCCCACCGGGGCGGGGAAGTCGGGATGCCGTTTACGCCAGTTGCTGACCGCAGCGCGACCGACGCCGGCGAGCCGGGCGATCTCCGCTGCCGTGATGGTCGGGTTCTCCTGCACGCCGAAAGTCTCGCACATCTGTCAAGCACGAGATTGTCCGTTGACAGTGTTGTCAGACGATGCTCTTATTGACCCCGCAACGCTCACCTCAGGAGGACAACGATGCGCAAGACCACGACTCTCGCTCTGATCGCCACCGGCCTCATCGCCCTGGGCTGCGGCTCCGGTGCCGCCGACAAGGCGAGCAGCTCCAGCGGCGACGAGGGCGGCGCCAAGGCGGGCACCTCCACCAGCGACAAGGGCGACGCCAAGGGCGAGGAGAAGCCGGCTGCGACGGCCAAGATCGGCCAGCCGGCCCGCGACGGCAAGTTCGAGTTCACGGTGAAGTCCGCCAAGTGCGGCGTCGCCAAGATCGGCAACGACATGCTTGGCCAGAAGGCGCAGGGCCAGTTCTGCCTGGTCACGGTCAACGTGAAGAACATCGGCAAGGAAGCGCAGATGTTCGACGGCAGCAGCCAGAAGGCGTACGCGGCCGACGGCACCGAATACTCCGCCGACTCCGGCGCGGCCATCTACGCCAACAAGAACGCCGAGACGTTCCTCAACGACATCAACCCCGGCAACCAGGTCAACGGCGTCGTGGTCTTCGACATCCCGAAGAACGTCAAGCTCACCAAGCTCGAGCTGCACGACTCGATGTTCTCCGGCGGCGTCGACGTCACCCTCGGCTGATCTCTCTCCCACCACACCGGGGCGGGCAACCACCGCCCGCCCCGGCTGTTCACAGCCCACCTGTTCACAGAAGGAGCCTCGCCATGACCGACCCGACCACCCCGAAGCCGCCCGACCCGCCCACCGAGCCGCCGCAGCCCTCGATGTCGCCTGTAGCCGGCCCGCCTCCCGAGGCCAACCCGGTCGCCGATGCCGGCACCGCCACCCCGGAGAAGCGGTCCAACGTGCGAGCCTGGGCGGTCGGTGGCATCGCACTCGCCGTCATTCTCTTCAGTGGCGGCGCTGTCATCGGCATGTTCAACGGTGACGAACCGAAGACGACCGCCGGTGCCACCAGCTCGCCTGCGACAAGTCCTACCAGCGCGACGCCGGTCGCCCCCACTACTGCGGCCCCGACCAGCGCGGCCCCCACCAGCGCCATCCCGAGCCCTACCAAGGTTGCCCCGCTGCCGAAGCCGAAGCCGCCGTCGTACAAGACGTTGACCGAACGGCAGTGGAAGCTGATTGCCAAGGACCCGGACGGCTACCTGGGGAAGACCTACGTCGTCTACGGGCGGGTCACCCAGTTCGATGCGGCCACGGGCACCGACAGCTTCCGTGCGGACGTCGCCCACCGTCGAATGGCCGAGGACTACGACTACGAGACCAACACCATCCTGAACGGGTCCGAGTCCGATCTCGAAAATCTCGTCGAGGACGACATCTTCCGCGCCAACGTGACGGTGCTCGGCTCCTTCAGCTACGACACCCAGATCGGCGGCGAGACCACTGTCGCGCTGCTCCAGGTCGACTCCTTCAAGGTCCTCTGAACTCCCCTGAGACGTGAGGAGGCGTCGTGCGCCCCGATGAGTTCCTCCGCGCCCTGACCCAACTTCCCCCGCCACTGCACGAGCGCGTCCTCATCCTTCGCCCCTACACCCGCGCCACACGTTGCGACGACTGCCAGGGCATCGGTGATGCCGTCCACCTCGCTCCCACCGCCGCCCACTATGACGAGCTGACGTCGGCCGGCGAACTGCTCGACGCCGCCGAGCGGCTCGCTGCCGAGCACACCGAGCATGTCCCGCCGTGCCCGGACCAGCAGCGCGGGCGCGGCAAGGTAGTCCGCTGGGCGCAGGCGTCCGGCCCGCTGGTGGCCGCAACCGACGCCAGTTGGAAGGGCCGCGCCGGTGGCATCGGCTACGTCGTCAGCGATGGCCGTTACGGTCTGCTCGGGCGGGGCACCGGCCGGCTCGACCCGACCGGTAGATCCCGGGTGCTCGTCGACGAACTGCGCGCGGTCGACTATCTGCTCACCGGGTATGACGAGGTGCCTGTGGGCATGGCCGTGCTGTTGGACAGCCTGACGGCCGTGCGGTATCTGCACCGCTGGCAGGGCGGCGAGACCGACGCGATGCCCGCCGGATACAACCTGCGGCAGCGCCGCTGGTCGGATCAACCGACCCTGGTCCGGCTCGCCGACCAGGTGGCCAACCGACCCGACCTGACCTTCGCGCACGTCAAGGGGCATAGCGGCCACGCCCTCAACGAGGCCGCCGACGGCCTGTCGCACATGGCCCGCCGCCGGCGGGAGGAGTCCTTCGACCTGCGTCCTCGGGCGCACGCCCTGGTCGACGCGTTCCTGCGCGACTGGCACGCGAACGCCACGGTCTGACCCGCGCAACCGCGGTAGCCCGCACATCCACCGCTCCCCCGGGCGGGCCGACGAGTCGTCGGTCCGCGGACACCACACGCCTGGAGACCACCATGACCCAGCCTCCGCAGTCCACCGCGCCCCTGATCGAGCTGATCTTCGACCGGCTCGCCGCCTCTGACGTACCGACCGAGACCGCCGAGCTGGTCCTCGCCGCGCTGACCAGCGAGGACGACCTGGCCGCCGCCCTCGCCGGCACCCCCACCCGACTCGACCCCCGCTCCCCCACCGGAGATGGTCCAGCGGAACGGATCTGGCTGAAGTCGGTGACCGTCGCCGGGTTCCGCGGCGTCGGCCCGGAGCGAACCCTCCAGGTCGACCCCGGCCCGGGCCTCACAGTGGTCGTGGGCCGCAACGGCTCCGGCAAGTCCAGCTTCGCCGAGGCCGTCGAGCTCGCCCTCACCGGTGACAGCGCCAGGTGGGCCGACAAGACGAGCGTCTGGCGTACGGGGTGGCGCAACCTGCACAGCCCGGACCCGTGCTGGGTCGACGTGGAGCTGCGCGTCGACGGGGTGGCCACGCCGACGCGGGTGAACCGTGCCTGGCCGGTGGGGGCCGAGCTGGCCGACGCCGAGGTGACCGTCACCAGCGCTCAGGGTCGACACACCGGCCTCTCGGAGTTGGGTCTGGCCCGCCCGCTGGAGCTCTACCGGCCCTTCCTCACCGCCGCTGAGCTGGGCAAGCTCGCCGCTGGCACGCAGAGCCAGCTCTTCGACGCGCTCTTCGCGATCCTCGGCCTGGACGCGCTCACCGACGCCGACCAGCGTCTGCTCCGCGCCGCCCGACCGCACGACACCACCATCAAGGAGGTACGCGCACAGCGCACCGCCCTGGTCGACGCGCTTGCGGGGATCGCCGACGACCGGGCCCGGCGGACCGCCGCGCTGCTGGGCGGCCGGGGTGCGGTTGACCTCGCCGCGGTGATGGCGATCCTCGACGAGCCGGACGAGGCGACGGCCGACCGGGAGGTGCTGCTCTGCCGGGAGCTCGCCGCTCTCGACATGCCGCCGGTCGACGAGGTGAACCGGCTGGCCGGTCAGCTGCGGGAGGCGGCGGCCGAGGCCGTGCGGTATGACGGTGGCCGGTCGCGGGCCGCGCTGCGCAGCGCCGAGTTGCTCCGTCTCGCCCTCGAACACCACGACGACGAGGGCGACGGGTCGTGCCCGGTGTGCGCCGCCGGCACCCTCGACGGTGGGTGGCGTGCGGCCGCCGCGCAGTCGCTCACCGAGCTGCGGCAGCGCAGCGTCGCCGCTCAGACGGCGACGACCCGGTTGACGGCTCTGCTGCGGCAGACGCACCACCTGATCGACGACCTCGCGGTGCCCGAGGGTCCGGGGTCGGAGGTGTCGGTCGGGGCGCTGCGCGATGCCGTGGCCGCGCTGCGACGCGTACCCGGGAAGCCTGCCGACCTGGCCGACCACCTGGCCGCGCGGTACCCGGCGGTGGTGACGGCGGCGGACGCGGCCCGCGCGTACGCCGAGGGGTTCCTGCGGCAGCGCGACACCGGTTGGCGGGCGGCGGCGGCCGACGTGCGCGAGTGGGTGGCCGCCGTCGACGGCCTGCCGGCGCGGGAGGCGGCCCTGACCCGGTTGAAGGCCGCGCGCGCGTGGCTGAAGGACACCGGTACGGGGATCCGCAACGAGCGGGTCGAGCCGTTCGCCGGGCACTCCCAGCGGATCTGGGCGCAGCTGCGGCAGGAGAGCAACGTCGAGTTGGGCGCGATGACGCTGGAAGGCGCGAACACCCGACGGAGGGTGGTCTTCCCGGTCAGCGTGGACGGCGCCGACAACGGCACGGCGCTGGGCGTGATGAGTCAGGGTGAGATGCAGGCCCTCGGACTGGCCACCTTCCTGCCGCGCAGCTGCGCGCCGGAGAGCCCGTTCCGGTTCATCGTGGTCGACGATCCGGTGCAGAGCATGGACCCGTCGAAGGTGGACGGGCTCGCGCGGGTGCTCGCCGACCTGGCCGAGCAGCGGCAGGTGGTGGTCTTCACCCACGACACGCGCCTGCCGGACGCGGTGCGCCGGCTCGACCTGGGCAAGGCGCGGATCATCGAGGTGACCCGGGCGGAAAAGTCGGTGGTGACACTGCGGCCCGGCTCCGACCCGGTGACCCGCTACCTGGACGACGCCCACGCGTTGGCGCGCAACGAGGAGATCACCGCCGAGGTACGCGGTCCGGTGGTCGCGGAGCTGTGCCGCTCGGCGCTGGAGGCGGCCTGCCACCGGGCGGTCTGGCGGACCCGGGTGGCGCGGGGCGTACCGCACGCCGACATCGAGAGCGCGATCGAGGACGCGTCCCGGCGGGTCGCCACCACCGTCGCGTTGGCGGCGTTCGATGACGCCGACAAGGGCGGCGACGTGCTCGGCTGGCTCGGCCGCCGGCACGGACGACGAGCGGTGAACGCCTACCAGGCGTGTCGGGAGGGCGTGCACGGGGCGTACCTGGCGGACCTGCCGGGACTGGTCGCGGACGCCCGCTTCCTCGCGGCGGCGTTGTCGTGACCGCGCCGACGCCCCAGCGCTGCCTGGCGGCGGCCGACCAGTTGCTGCGCGGCACCGGTCTGCTCGGTGCCGCCGCGGTCACCGCGGGCTGGTGGCCGCGGGCCTGCGCCTGCCTGATCCGGCTCGCCCTCGAAGGCGGCATCGACGGCTACTGGCGGCGGGTCAAGCCGACCGTGGCCGCGTGCCGGCAGGGTCGCGCGAAGCAGTTGATGCTGCGTGGCCGGCTCGGCCCGGGTGCCGAAACCGCCCGTCGGGTGGCGTTCGCCTGGGCGACGTTGTCCGCCGCCACGCACCACCACTGCTACGAGCTGGCCCCCACGGCGGCGGAGCTGCGGCGGCTGCACACCGAGGTGAGCACGCTGCTCGAACGACTGGAGCCCACGACGCGCGCCACGGACTGACCTCCGACAGACGACACGACCAAGAGGGATGCCACCTTGTCCTACCAGCCCGGATACGACCCGACCCGACCGCAGCCGCCGATCTCGGCCGTGCCCGCCGGCCCCTACCCTCCGACCCACTACCCGCCGCTGCTGCCCCAGATGGTCGTACTGGCCGCGCCGTCGTCCGACCTCGCCACCGCGTCGATGGTCCTCGGCATTCTCGGTTTCCTCGGCGGCTGGTGCCTGTTCGGACTGCCGTGCGTCCTCGCGGTCGTCCTCGGCCACATCGGCCTGCACGAGACCCGGGACGGCAGGAAGTCCGGGCGGGGCATGGCTGTGACGGGTCTGATCCTCGGGTACGTCTTCGTCGGCCCGATGATCGCGCTCACGGTCCTGATCTTCTTTGGCGGTGTCATCGGCGCCGCCGCCCCGATGGCGAACCCGTGAGTACGGAAGCCACCGCCAGCCGAGGCGACGTCCCAACCCGCGCGTGTGATCTGTTCAGTCATTCGCGTGTGGACACTACGCGCGATGAGGTACCGCTCCGGATGAGCCGGCGTGACCACGATGACACCTACTGTGATGCTCCCGTTATCGATCATGAAGGTTGTGAGATGGCGCCTGAGGCTGAGGAACCCCAGAACGAAGATCCCACACGCGACGACCACGACGCCCTCGATGGACCGGTTCCGGAAGCGGCCGTACGTGGGCAGCGGGTCCTCGACGTCCTGGACAAGGCAATCACCATCCAGAGCCCACTGGTGCGAAAGAACATCGCCCGGGCCCGCCAACGAAACCCAGAGGCGACACCAGCGGAGGTGATCCGCAATCTGGAGCGGATGTACGTCAGCGCCCTGGCCGGGACGGGCGCTGCGGTTGGAGGAGCTGCAGCTGCGCCGGGCGTCGGCACGGGCGTCGCACTGGCGCTGTCGGCCGGCGAAGTCCTCTCGTCTCTTCAGCTGAGCGCCCTCTTCGCGCTCTCGGTCGCCGAAGTCCACGGAGTCCGCATGGACGAGGTCGAGCGCCGCCGAACGATCGTCATGGGGATCATGCTTGGCGGATCCGGATCCGCCACCATCACCAAGGTCGCCGAGCGCACCGGGCAACACTGGGGACGTCAGGTTGTCGCCAAGGTGCCCATCGAAACGCTGCGTCAGATCAACAAGGTCCTGGGGAAGCACTTCATCACGAAGTACGGGACCAAGCAGGGAATCATCGTTCTCGGTCGAGCGGCGCCGTTCGGCATCGGCGCTGTGATTGGTGGTGGCGCCAACGCTGCCCTCGCCAGTTTGGCTGTGCGGGCCAGTCGTCGCGCATTTGGCCCACCTCCGCCGTCCTGGCCATGACTGACGCGGCTGAGTTGCCCGTCCAACTGCCAACAAGTCAAGGGACGTCTGGGCGAGCAGGTCAGTGTGACGGGTCCGGTGGCTTATGGTGAGAAATCGGGCGGTCCTCGAAGCCGGACGAGGCGGGTGTCCGGTCCGGGCCGCGGGTTTCACGCTGTTCGACCGGAGGGTGGACCGATGACGGAGAACGCCCGCGACGTCGACGACTGCTGAGATGGACTGGGCCGGATGGGCGTTGTTCGGGTTGGTCGCCACCGCGGCGCTCACCGCGGCGATGATCACCGCTCAACTGGCCGGTCTCACTCGGCTCGACCTTCCCCTGGTGCTCGGGGCCTTCGTCACCGGGGATCCCGACCGGGCCCGGGTCGTCGGGTTCTTCCTCCACCTCTGCGCCGGGCAGGGTTTTGCCCTCGGCTACGCGGCCACGTTCGCGCTGTTGCACCGCGCGACCTGGTGGATCGGGGCGCTGTTGGGGATTGTGCACGTCGGGATCGCGCTGACGGTGATTCTGCCGCTGCTTCCTGGTGTCCACCCGCGCATGGCCTCGCAACGGGCGGGGCCGGCCAGCACGGCGGTGTTGGAGCCGCCCGGGCTGTTCGCCCTCAACTACGGCATCCAGACCCCACTGGTCACGGTTGTCGTCCACGTCGTCTACGGGGTCTGCCTCGGGCTGCTCCTGCAAGCCAGGTGATCCGCAACCCGCTAGCGCGGCTCGTCGAGGAGCGATCTCCATGACTGGCGGGCCACCGATCAGCGACTACGGTCTGTTGGGCGACACGCGCACCGCCGCCCTGGTCGCGAGTGACGGCGGGATGGACTGGCTCTGCGTACCACGCTTCGACGGCGATCCCCTGTTCGGTCGGCTGGTCGGCGGCCCGGACGCCGGAACGTTCCGGGTCGGCCCGGCGCGGCCGGCCACGGTCGTCGAACGACGGTACCGGCAGCACACCGCCACGCTGGAGACCACCTGGGCGGTGGGCAACGGCCGGCTCCGCCTCACGGAGGCGATGGTGGCCGAGGTCAGCGGTCGCCTGCTGCCCACGTCGCTGATCGTGCGACGGCTGTCGGCCGAGCGGGCGGCGGTCGAGGCGGTGGTGGAGTTCGACCCCCGCCTTGGCGCACGGCACCGCCGGCCCCGGGCCCAGCACCGGCGCCAAGGGCTCGTGTGTGAGTGGGGGGCGCTTGCGGTCGCGCTGGACAGCACGCCCACGTTCAGAATTGAACCGGGTCGGCCAACCTCGATCACGGTCCGGCCAGGTCATCCGGTCACCCTCGTACTGGCCGTGGCCCACCGCGAACCGCTGATCCACGTCGACCCGACAGTGGCCTGGGAGCTGCTCATCGAGGACGAAGCTCGGTGGCGGGCCTGGACCGCGGAGATCGACGAGCGGTTGCCGTTCCGGGAACACGTCGTACGAAGCATGCTCACCTTGCGGCTGCTGACCTACTCGCCCTCGGGAGCGCCGGTGGCCGCACCCACCACGTCACTGCCCGAGGATCCCGGCGGGGGTCGAAACTGGGACTACCGCTATGTCTGGCCCCGTGACGCCAGCATCGGCGTCAGCGCCTTCCTCAGCGTCGGCAAGACCGACGAGGCTCGGGGTTTCCTCGCGTGGCTGTTGCACGCCAGCCGACTGCAACGGCCACGCCTGCCGGCGCTGCTGACCCTGCACGGCAGGCACGTGCCAGCGGAACGAGAACTGTCCGGTTGGCCCGGCTACCTCGACAGCCTTCCGGTGCGGATCGGCAACGGTGCCGCCGCTCAGCACCAGCTCGACGGCTACGGCTGGGTGATCGACGCCGCCTGGGCGTTCGCTCAGGCCGGACATCTCCTCTACGCCGAGACGTGGCGGGCGGTGCGCGGTTTCGCCGACGTGGTCGCCGACTGTTGGCAGGAGCCCGATGCCGGCATCTGGGAGGTACGGGAGCCCGCCCAACACGTCCATTCGAAGCTCATGGGCTGGCTCGCCCTGGACCGCGCCCTGGCCATCGCCGCCACGCACCACCTGCCGGACCGTCAACGTCGACGCTGGCAGGAAGCCCGGGATGCCATCGCCGCCGAGGTCCGGACGGGCGGCTTCGACCCGACGGCGGGCAGCTACGTCCGCAGCTACGGCTCGCAGGACCTCGACGCGGCCCTGCTCGTCCTGCCGCTGCTGGGGATGGACCGGGCCGATTCGCCCCGGGTGCGGGGCACCATCGACGCCATCCGGGACCGGCTGTCCGCCGGCGGTCCACTGCTCTACCGCTACCCGCCCGGACGTGACGGCCTTCCCGGCACCGAGGGCGCGTTCCTGCCCTGCTCGTTCTGGCTCGTCCAGGGTCTTGCCCGCACCGGGCGTCGCGGCGAGGCTGTCGAGCTGTTCCAGGCCATGGTCGACCACGCCAGCCCACTCGGCCTCTACGCCGAAGAGGTGGAGCCCGCGACGGGTGCCCACCTCGGCAACTACCCCCAGACGCTGACCCACGCCGCGCTCGTCCAAGCCGCACTCGCCATCCGGGACGCCCCCACTGGTGATCCCGGATCTGCCTGAGGCACCGTGCTGGCTGCAGACACGGCCTGCGGGACAGCTCGCACGAGTAGGGTTCCGATCATGACGATTCCCCACTTGACGGCAGCCGACGGCACCACTCTGCCGGCGATCGGGCTCGGCACGTACCAACTGAACGGCTCGGCTGGTGTCGACGCGATCGGGCAGGCGATCCGGGCGGGTTACCGGTTGATCGACTCCGCGGTGAACTACGAGAACGAGGGCGCGGTCGGCCGGGCGGCTCGTGCGGCGGGTGACGTGCGCGACGAGCTGGTCGTCACCTCGAAGCTGCCGGGGCGGCACCACCGCCACGACGAGGCGCTGACCACCATCGAGGAGAGCGTGTTCCGCACCGGCCTCGACCGGATCGACCTGTATCTGATCCACTGGCCGAACCCCAGTGTCGACCTGTACGTGCAGGCGTGGCAGGCGCTGATCGAGGCGCGCGAGCGCGGCCTGGTCCGGCACATCGGCCTCTCCAACTTCCTGCCCGAGCACATCGACCGGCTGGTGGCCGAGACCGGGGTCGCCCCGGTGGTCAACCAGATCGAGGTGCATCCGTACTTCCCGCAGCAGGAGGCGCTCGACTATCACCGGGAGCACGGCATCCTCGTGCAGGGCTGGAGCCCGCTCGGCCACGGCAACGACCTGCTGCAGCACCCCGCCATCGTGGAGATCGCGACCGCCCACGGCGTCAGCCCGGCGCAGACCATCCTCGCCTGGCACGTGGCCCGCCAAGTGATCCCGCTGCCCAAGGCCGCCTCCCCGCAGCGGCAGGCCGAGAACCTGGACATCTTCGGCATCAAGCTCACCGACGGTGAGGTCGAGGCCATCACCGCGCTGGGCCGCCCGGACGGGCGGCTCGCGGACCAGGACCCCGCGGTGTACGAGGAGTTCTGATCGCCCTCGACCATGCGCGACCAGCACCACGGAGCGTGAGGTCTGAGGGACCGGACGCGGTGATGAGCGTGATGACTGTGAGGCATCAATATGCCTGTGAGTCATCACGCTCATCAGCACATCGGCCGGCAAATCCACGGCGCGCGAACGTCGCCGGTCAGGCCGCCCTTTCGCCGTCGCGGGCGAGCCGTCGGTGCCCGCTCGGGCTCATCCCGTGGACCCGTTTGAAGGCCGCGCTGAAGCCGAAGGCGTCCGCGTACCCGAGTTGGTGTGCCACGGCGGCGACGGTCGCCGTCGATTCGGCCAGCATGTCCGCAGCCAGGGTCATTCGCCAGTCGGTCAGGTAGGTCAGCGGCGGTTCACCCACCAACGCGGTGAACCGTTTGGCCAGTGTGGACCGTGAGACTCCGGCCTGCCCGGCCAGGCTGGCCAGGGTCCACGACCTGCCCGGGTCGTCGTGCATGGCCCGCAGCACCGGGCCGACGGTGTCGTCGCTCAGCGCGCGGTACCAGCCGGGAGCCTCGGCGTCGGGCTGGTCGAACCAGTCCCGCACCGTGCACACCAACAACCAGTCCAGGAGGCGGTCCAGCACGATCTGCCGGCCGGGCCGGCCCGCGTCGAGTTGTGCGTCCAGGTAGTCGCGCAGCGAGGCACAGTCGTGGTCGTCCGGCACGACGACCACCGGCGGCAGCGCACCCAGCAGCCGCTGGGGCACCCGACCCCGGACGTGGTACACGCCGACCAGCAGCACCAGGCGCTCGGTGTGATCCGCGTCCACCGTCCCGGTCCGGCCGCGCCGCACGTCCCGAAGCTCGCCGGGGTCGAAGCTCGACCGCGGCTCGGCGGAGAACGTGAACGGCGTCGGCCCGCGTACGGCGGCGACCTCACCGACCCGCACCAGGCGGGGCTTGTCGCTCTCCGGGTGCGAGATCCAGCCCTCACCCCGCATGGGGACGCAGAGCGTCAGCGGTGCGCCGTCGGTGAACCGCAGTGCCCACGGCGGCGTCAGCTCCGACCGGCCGAAGGCCGCACCGTCGGCGTGTACGCCCCGCAACAGGGTGTCGAACGGGTCCATGGCCCCGACGATAGAGCCCCGGCGACAGGGCGCGGACGATCGGACATGCGCGGCGTACGACAGCGCATGTCCTGCCGGCGGCCGGGCGAGTTGACTCGTGACCATGACGACGGACGCACCTTCGATACTCGTGATGGCCGGGACCGGCAAGACCGGTCGCCGGCTGGTACGGACGCTGCGAGCCACGGGCCGGCACGTCCGGGCGGCCTCCCGCTCCGGTGAGGTGCGGTTCGACTGGTCGCGGCCGGCCACCTGGCAGCCGGCGCTGGCGGGAGCTTCGGCGGTCTATCTGCTGGCTCCGGAGGACCCCGCGCTGGCAGCCGACTTCGTGACGCAGGCCGTCGACTCAGGTGTCGGCCGGTTCGTGGCGCTGTCCGGGCGCGGGATCGACCAGATCGGTGACTTCTCCCCCGGCATGGTCGCCGCCGAGGAGGCGGTGCGGAAGTCCGGCGTTCAGTGGACGATTCTCCGGTCGAACAACTTCAGTCAGAACTTCAGCGAGGACCTGTGGCGCCAACCACTGCTCGACGGTCGGCTGGCCCTGCCGATGGGCGCCACCCCGGAGCCGTTCGTGGATGCGCAGGACATCGCCGACGTGGCCGCGACGCTGTTGACGTCGCCCGGTCACCACGAACAGGTGTACGACCTGTCCGGTCCTCGCGCGCTCACCTTCGCGACGGCGGTGGCGACGATCGCCGAGGCGACCGGTCGCCCGATCCGCTACGTGCAGCTCACACCGGAGCAGTACCGGGCCGAACTTCTCGCCGAGGGCCTTCCGCCGGAGGTGGTCACGGCGATGGACGTCCTGTTCGCCGGGATGCGTGCCGGTCATCTCGCCGAGCCGGCCGACGGGGTGCGGCGGGTCCTCGGGCGTGACCCGCTCGACTTCGACACCTACGTCGCCCGGGCGGCGGCAGCCGGCGCGTGGTCATGACTGCGGGCGGCGCTGATCGGAGCTGCGGGCGGTGTGAGAGCGGCGTAACAGGTGATCTGCCCGCATACCATCAGCACCCCGACGTACCGTGAGATCGTGCCGACGAGAGACGTACTCACCAAGGCTGACCTCGCTGAACTTCGCCGCTCAGCGCTCGGGACGGCCAACCCGCTCGGTGTCGCCGCCGACCTCGCCGAGGCGGCCGAGCAGGGCCGGCTGGAGGATCCGGACGACGCCGGGGACGCCCTGACCCTGGCCGCCGAGATCGCCGAGATCCGGGCGAGACCCGATGCCGCCCTGCGGTACGCGGAGCAGGCTCTGGCGGCGTACCCGTCCGGGGATGATCCTCGGGCCGGCTTCGCTCGGGCGCTGCGGGCCCGGGCGCTGTTCCGGGCCGGCGGTCGGGACGACGAGACGGTGGCGGAGCTGACCGCGCTGCGCCCGTTGCTGCTCACGCAGCCCGACGCTCCCGCCTACGTGAGTGCGGCGCTGGACGCGGGTGGTCGTTCGGCGATCGCCGAGACGTGGCTGAGCGAGGCGGTCGACAGCCTGCTCAGCGAGCGCGCGACCGCGGCGTCCGGGCCGGCCAGCACCGCGATCGACCCGGTGGTGGATCTTGGCCCGCCGGAAGCGCCCGGTGTCGTCTTCTTCCTGCTGCAACAGCGGCACCGGGTACGCCGGAATCTCAACCTGCCGCACGACCGGCAGGACGACCTGGCGGACCGGTTGGAGACCCAGCTCGTGCGCCGGGTCGGGGAGCGCAGGGACGCCGAGTCGGACCTGCTCTTCTGGCCTCGGGCCGAGTTCGACCGGCTGCTCGCGGAGCACGCCGCGCTGAGTGAGGTGTACGGGCCGGACTGGGACGCGCACCGGGGCCGGCTGGAGAAGGAGCTGGTCCGGCTGAGGGGTGCCGGTCAGGCCGGGTTGGGCGTGTTCCGCGCCACAGTGGACGGGTTGAACGCGTTCGCCGGTCGACGTGACGGCGACCCGGCCGACGCGGCGGTCCGGGCGGGGTACGCGGCCGAGGTGCAGGCGCGACCCAGCGCGCGGATCGCCTGGCCGCCGGAGCGCAACGACGCCTGCTGGTGCGGCTCGGGTCTCAAGTACAAGAAGGACTGTCTGCCGCGCTCCCGGTAGCCGAGGGGGGCGGAGCGGCGCTGCTGATGGCGGCGCTGGTCGGCGTCGGTCTCTGGCAGTATGCCGACCGCCCGGACGACGCGACTCACGACAGTGCCGTGGTCGACGCCGTCGGCAATCTTGGGGGCTGACACGTCCCTTGGGTACCGTTAGCGTCCTTTCCTGGACGATCGACGTCCGGCCCGTGTCAGGAGGAAACGGCGATGTTCGAGGAGTTCATGGGCATCCCCGCCCACCCGCTGGTGCTGCACGCCGCTGTGGTGTTCGTGCCGCTGCTGGCCCTGCTGACGGTCGGCTACGCGCTCGTTCCGCCGATCCGGCCGCACACCCGTTGGGTGCTGGGGCTGCTCGCCGTGGGTGCGCCGCTCGCCGCCCTGCTGGCGAAGCTGTCCGGTGATGCCTTCTTCGAGCGCATGCGCGCCGCCAACCGGGTCACCCCGGAGTTCGCTCCGACGATCGAGGCGCACCAGGAGTTCGGCGACATCACGCTGTGGGCGACCATCGGGCTGGCGATAGTGGCGCTGGCCCTGGTCCGGTTCGTGCCGCCGAGGGGCGGCGAGGCGACCACCACCGACGGCGGGCGGTCCAGTCGGTTGCTGACTCCGGCGTTGCAGGTGTTGTCGCTGCTGGCCGCCGCCGTCACCGTGTACTACGTGATCCGTACCGGCGACTCTGGCGCGAAGGCGGTCTGGGAGGGTCAGTGAGCTGTCCCGCCGCGGGTGCCGGATCGACGCGGAGCTGCAAGCGGTGGAGCGGCCCGGCCGGAGCCGGGCCGCACCAGTGCGCGGACCGTCAGCCGGCGTTGTACGCCCGGATGATGGTCTGGTCGATGCCGCTGCCGCCGTTGGCGGCGGCCTTCACCCGCAGCGAGACGGGCTGTCCGGTGGTGGCCGTCGGCAGCACGACCCGGTAGGTGTCGCCGGTGCCGGTGACCCGGGCCGACGTCCAGGTGGCACCGTCGTCCGTCGAGGTCCAGACCTGGAACGACGTCACCTTCTGCGCCTTGATTCCCCGCATCTGCCGGACGGCCAGCTCGGCCGTCCCGCCGGTGGCGTGGTTGAGGGTGTCCATCGGCAGCGCGTAGTCCACCGCCAGCAGGGGCAGCGGCACACTGCCGGTGCCGTCCGGTCCGGCCGACCGGAACGTCCACGACGTGTTGACCCTGGTCGAGATCGGCAGGATCAGGCTCGTGTCGACGTCGAGGGTCAGCCGGTAGTCGGCCATCTGCTGCGCAACGGTGACGTCGGCGAGCGGGCGGTCCCGCTCGTCGATCAGCTTGCCGTTGCGGTACACCGACAGCTTGCGGTTCACCCCGATCGAGCCGCCCTGGAGGCAGTCGGCCCGCTGGTGCTGGTCCGTCAGCGACACCAGGTCGATGTGCAGGTTGCCCCGGGTACGCGACGGCGCGGTGGCGCAGCTGGACTCGGCCCCGGCCGGGTCGTCGTACCAGCCGGAGTGCAGCGGCTGCCGCGCCCAGACCTTGCTCTGCCGACTGCCCGGCTGGTAGCTGCGCGGCGCCTCCTGCGCCGACAGGCCACCGTAGACACCCTCGTCGGCCCACAGGTAGCCGGGTGAGAGGTAGTCGGTGCGGTACGGGGGCAGGTTGCCCTCGTGGGTCTGCGTCACCGGCACCCCGTCGGGCGTGAAGCCGCTGCGGATCAGCTGGGTGACCATCCCCTCCGAGTCCATCTGGTGGAAGCGCTCCTCGATCCGGGCGAGCTTCGCCTGTTCGGCTCTGCTCACTCGGAAGGCGGGGTCGGCCGGTACTTCGCCCGCGTACTCGTGCACCAGGTTGTAGCGGTACGGCCTGGCGGTGCCGGCCGGCGAGTCGAGGTTGACGGCCGCCCAGGTGCGCCGGGACCCGACGCCGGGTTTCGGCAGCGCGGTGGTGCGGACCGTCGTCTGGGCCCCGTACCCGCTGACCTGGTGCCACCAGGACAGCCCGTTCGGGGCGGTCTGGACGTTGGTGAGGTCGGTGCGGGTGGGCGTGGTGGGCACCCCGTCGACAGTCGCCGTCACCGGCCTGGCCCGCGCCGGGTCGAGCGTCACGCTTCGGGCACCGCGCACGTCCAGGTCGGGCTCGGCGGCGAGTGTCGTCTCCAGCACGTCACTGTCGACGTAGTAGGCGACGGATGAGCCGAGGATCGCGTACCGGCCGGCCGGCACCCGCAGCGTGAAGGTGTCGCCGGGCGTACCGCCCGCACCGCTGTAGTAGACCACCGGGTCGGTGAGGTTGGTGACCAGCAGGTTGATCCAACTCTCCGCGCCCTCCTTGAGGCCGGGCAGTGGCTTCGTCCGGATCGTCAGGTCATAGCTGGGCTGCTCGACGTAGAAGCTCACCGGCGTGGTCGAGACCAGCTTGCGCCCGGCGGTGCGGGCGGTGACGGTGGCCAGGTAGAAGCCCGGCCGGGCGGCCAGCGCCGCGCGGTTGATCCGCACTGTCGCGCCGGCGGTCGCGCCGCGCTTGAGCGTCACCCGACTCGCCGACAGCGACGCCGCGCCCCGCGGCACCGACTGGCCGTCGTGGTTGACGACCGACACGTCGAGGTCCAGCACGGTCGTCGACTCACCGGTCCAGCTCAGCTTCGCCTCACTGGTCCCGGACTGCGGGTACGCGAAGGTGCCGAGGTTGACCACCGGCTGGTCGCTGGTCGGGCCGCCGAGGGCCCGGGCCGCGTTGAGCCGGCCAGCACCGACGGCGTAGGCGTCGACGCCGCTCAGCGGGTCGGCGGCACCGACGAGTGCGGCCTTGAGCTGCGCGCCGGTCCAGTCCGGGTGCCGCTGGGCGAGCAGCGCGGCGGCGCCCGCCACGTGTGGGCTGGCCATCGAGGTGCCGCTGATGGCCTCGTAGTACCTGTCGATCGGGTCCTGGAGGTTGGTGCCGGCGGCCCGTGCGGCGACGATGTCGACGCCGGGTGCGACCAACTCCGGCTTGGCCACGTTGCTGGTGACCAGCGGCCCACGGCTGGAGAAGTCGGCGAGCTTGTCGTTCCGGTCGACCGCGCCGACGGTCAGCGCGCTGGCGGCCGACCCCGGCGAGGAGATGGCCCCACCGCTGTTGCCGGCGGCGATGACGAAGAGCGCGCCGGTGGACCTGCTCAGTCCGTCGACGGCCAGCGAGAGCGGGTCGTTGCCGTCGTCCGGGTCGCTGCCGCCGAGGCTCATGTTGATGACGTCGGCCCGGTTGGCGGCCCACTCCATGCCGGCGATGATCCCGGAGTCCGCACCGGAACCGTGGTCGTCGAGGACCTTGCCGATCACCAGCTTGGCGTCGGGCGCCACGCCGCGACGCTGACCGCGGGCGGCCGCGCCGGTGCCGGCGATGGTCGAGGCGACGTGCGTACCGTGGCCGTTGTGGTCGACGGCGTCACCGCCCTCGGCGGTGAAGTCGGCCCGGTCGGCGACCCGGCCGACCAGGTCCGGGTGGGTGAAGTCGGCACCGGTGTCCAGCACCGCGACAGTGGTCCCCCGGCCGGTCCAGCCAGCCTTCCAGGCGTCGGGCGCGGCGATCTGGCCGAGGTTGCGGTCCAGGCCGGCGTGCTGTCCACCGCCGGTCAGGGCGGTGGCGCGGACCTTGCGGTCCAGCCAGACCTTCTTCGCGCCGGCGAGCAGCGAGTCGGTCGCCAGCTTCGCGGTGGCCGGGCTCTTCTTGGGTACGTGGCCGGCGACCGCGCCGATGCTGGGCAGCGACAGCACGTCACCGAGTGCGGCCACCCGGGCGGAAGCGGTGGCGGGCTGCACGATGACCGGCAGGTCCGTGGTGTTCTCGTCGTCGTACCCGTCGGCGATCAGCGCGGTGACGTCGAACAGGTCGGGGTCGAGGACCGGACCGATCTGGGACGCGACGCGGGCGGGTACGACGTGCAGGTGACCGTCGGGGCCGCAGGTCTGCTGGATGACCGCGTTCTCGTCGGCCGGCCGCACCGTGGCCTTGGGGCATCCCGATCCGGTGCTCCGTACGGTCACCACGTCCCCGGTCAGCAGGGTGACGGTGTGCGTCTTCCCGTCGACCGAGGTCCTGGATGTGCCGGTCGTGCCGATACCGCCTGGGCCGGCCGTGGCAGGGCCGCCCGGTAGGGCGGTCAGCGTCGTGGCCGTGACGGCGATGGCCAACAGCCACCGCGTTTTCCTGAGCATGGTGCTCCTCGTCTAATGTGGACGAAGCCGTCTCTTCGGGCGACTTCCGGCAAGATCATATGCACGAGACTGTGATCTTCGGAGGCCCCGGAACGAGGAGTTTTCCGGCTCGCGCGAAGGATGCATCCCCGTCCGAGGGGATCGACGGGACGCCAGCGCCGTCCTAGCATGGCGACGAATGGATCTTCGAGATCGGCCCCTGCCGACCCCGGCAACCAGCCCAACCGAAGGGAGACGCGCATGCGTCGACCCCGTCATCTGGCACTTCTGAGCATCGGTGTGTCCGGCGCTCTGGTGTTCAGCGCAGCCCCCACAGCAGCGGCTGCCCCGCCCACCGCGACCACGCCCACCGGCATCGTGGTCAGCGACGGCATGACCCAACCGGTGTTCTCGCTCGCCGACGCTATCGAAGAGCGGGTGTTCGTCCAGACCCCGGTCGACACCGACCACGACGGTCGACCCGACCGGGTGGCGATCGACATCTCCCGACCCCGGGAGACCGCCACGCAGGGCTTCAAGGTGCCGGTCATCTTCGAGCACAGCCCGTACCGCAAGGGCACCTGGGGTGACGTCCCGTACCCGAGCGTGCTGGTCGACGAGCTGCCGCAGAACGGTCTGACCGACCGTTCCGGACGGCGGGCGCTCGACGTGGGCACCCAGCGCGCCCAGGCGAAGGCCAACCTGCCCGGCTCGCTGGACGACTACTACGTGCCCCGCGGGTACGCGGTGGTGCTCGGTCAGAGCGTCGGCACCGGCGACTCGGACGGCTGCCCCACCAGCGGCGACCAGGCCGAGACGCTCGGCACCAAGGCGGTCATCGACTGGCTCAACGGCCGGGCAAAGGGGTACGACGCGAACGGCGCCCCGGTCTCCGCCGGCTGGACCACCGGCGCGGTCGGCATGACCGGTGTCTCCTACAACGGGACGCTGCCCAACCAGGTGGCCACCACGGGTGTCAAGGGACTCAAGACCATCGTGCCGGTCTCCGCGATCAGCAGCTGGTACGACTATTACCGGGCCAACGGTCTGGTCGTCGCCCCCGGGACGTTCCAGGGCGAGGACCTCGACATCCTGGCCCAGTACACCGCCGGGCAGGCACGGGCCGAGGGGCAGTGCGCCGACGAGCTGGCCGCCATCACCGAGGAGCAGGACCGGGTCACCGGCGACTACTCCGAATTCTGGCAGGACCGGGACTACCTCGACGCCCGCAACGTCAAGGCGAGCGTCTTCGTCGTTCACGGCCTCAACGACTGGAACGTGAAGACCGAGCACTTCGCCGGCTGGTGGGACCAGCTCGCGAAGCGCGACGTACCGCGCAAGATCTGGCTGCACCAGGGCGGCCACGGCGGCCCGGGCAGCAGCGCGTCGGTGACCCTGCCGAGCGGCCAGACGTGGACGTACAAGCAGACCGAGAACCGCTGGTTCGACTTCTGGCTGTGGAACGTGCGCAACGGCATCATGGACGAGCCGACCGCGGTGCTCCAGCGCGAGGACCGGGCCTACACCACGTACGCCAACTGGCCCGACCCGGCCGCGCGTGAGGTCGGCTTGCGGTTCGCAGCCACCGACGCCACCGCCCCGGGCACGCTCACCACGGGCAAGCCGCCGAAGGCCAAGGTCGAGCAGAGCTTCGTCGACGAGGGGCGGACCATCCACCCGGACACCCTGGTGTCCAACCCGGACATGGCGAGCGCGAACCGACTCGCGTACCGCTCCCCCGAGCTGACGCAGAGCGTGCGCATCTCCGGCCGTCCGGAGATGCGGCTGCGGATGGCGATCGACAACAAGCCGGACGCGAACCTCACCGCGTACCTGGTCGACTATGGCCCGGCCGGGTCGACCGCCGCGCCGACAGTGGTGACGCGAGGTTGGATGGACCCGCAGAACCGCAAGAGCGCCGCACGCACCCAGCCGGTCAAGCAGGGCAAGCTGTACGACTACCGGTGGACCATGGAGCCGAAGGACTACGTCTTCCCGGCGGGCCACCGGATCGGCGTGGTCGTCTTCTCCAGCGACCAGGAGTACACCCTGCTGCCGTTGGGCGGCACCCAGCTGCGGGTCGCACCGAACGACAGCGAACTGCGGCTGCCGGTGGTCGGCGGGCGGAGCGTCCTCGGGTTCTGATCTGGCCCTCGTGCGACAGGTGGGGCAGTCCGACGCGTTCGGGCTGCCCCACCCGCGTGTCCGGCGGTGTCCGGTATCCCCACCCCGGTCAAGATCCGCGCAACATCAGGGAACTTGCTGCCTCGGCGTGGTCTGAGGCAGCCCCGTGCTCAGCCGGTGGAAGCAATCTGGCTGGTCAGCAGCTCGGCGAAGACTTCTTTGGGTTTCTTGTAGCCGAGGATACGGCGGGGTCGGTTGTTGAGTCGGTCGGCGATGGCGTTGAGGTGGTC
>NZ_JAGPYA010000100.1:0-13646 GCF_018070245.1 Micromonospora sp. M61
CCCGCCGGGTGTCTTGGTCTGCTTGCCGATGGCGGGCAGGCTGCCGTTCTGTCGGGTGTCGGTGGGGTCCCAGACCTTGACGACGATCTCGTTCGCCCCGGTGGTGAGCTGGGGGGTCACGTCGAAGGTGAAGGCGTCGTAGCCGCCGGTGTGCGCACCGACCCGTACGCCGTTGACCCAGACGGTGCTCTGCCAGTCGACGGCGCCGAAGTGCAGCAGGGTCCGCCGTCCCGACCAGTTGGCCGGGACGGTGACGGTGCGCCGGTAGAACAGGTAGTTGCGGTTGTCGTTGGCGGCCCGCTGGATGCCGGAGAGCGCACTTTCCACTGGGAACGGCACGTTGACCCGCTCGGGCAGGGCGGTGCCGAACTGCGGGGCGTCGTCGGTGGCCGACTGGCGTAGCTGCCACTCGCCGTTGAGGTTGAGCCAGTCCGGTCGCGTCATCTGGGGGCGCGGGTACTCGGGCAGGGGTGTGCCGGCCAGCGCCTGGCTGGTCCAGGGGGTGGTCAGTGGCGGCGTCTTGGCCGGTGCGGCGTACGCCGGTGGGGTTGGCGCGGCGAGAACGCCGGCGATCAGGGCGAGGATGAGCAGCAGCGGCAGGGCGGGGCGGATGGGGACCTGACGTGTCATGCCGTCTCCGAGGGGCGAGTCGCCGCGGGCGGTGCAGCCAGGCCCGAAGCGCGTGGGTGGTGGGCATCGGGTGGTCACTGACGGGGGACGGGCGTCATCGACGGATGCCGGTGGGATCTCCACGCGTCGGCGGGACTGGCATATTGACATCCATCATCGCCTGTATAACGTTATAGAGCCGCGCCGGGCCTCCCGTCAATCCTTGTCCGTCGATGCGTGCCCGGCTCGGCGGTCCCCCTGGCGAAGGGTCGGTGGATGGGCGTAAACCTCAAGGACATCGCCCAACGCGCGGGCGTGTCGCTGGCCACGGTGTCGAACGTGGTCAACGGATACCGGCCGGTGGGGGAGCGGACCCGGCTGCGTGTGCAGCAGGCGATCGACGAACTCGGTTACAGCCCCAACCTGGGCGCGCGACATCTGCGTCGGGGGCGTACCGGGCTGATCGCCCTGGCCATCCCGGAACTGAACAACCCCTACTTCGCCGAGCTCGCCGAGATCGCCATCGCCGAGGCCGCCGGGCTCGGCTACACCCTGGTCATGGAGAACACCGCCGCGGACCGGGGAGCGGAACTGGCGCTCCTCGACGGGTCCCGGCGGCACATCATCGACGGCCTGATCCTCAGTCCGGTGCGGATCGGCCGGGAGGAGGTGCTGGCCCGGACCGCGGGCACCCCGCTCGTGCTGATCGGTGAGGGCGTCTACGACGTGCCGCACGATCACATCGCCATCGACAACGTCGCCGCCGGCCACGCCGCGATCCAGCACCTCGTGGCGATCGGCCGCCGCCGGATCGCGTTCATCGGCGCCACGCACGGTGGCGACCGGCAGTCCGCCCACCTGCGGGTACGCGGCTATCGGGAGGCCCTGGCCGCCGCCGGCCTGCCGTACCGCTCGCGACTGGTCGCCCGCACCGACGCGTTCGGCCGGCTCGACGGTAAGCGGGCGATGCGTGACCTGCTCGCGCTCGGCGACCCACCGGACGCGGTGTTCGGCTACAACGACCTGGTCGCCGCCGGCGCGCTGCGGGCGCTGGCCGAGGCGGGTCTCCGGGTGCCGGAGGACGTCGCGGTGATCGGGATCGACGACATCGAGGAAGGTCGGTTCAGCACCCCGACCCTCACCACGATCGCGCCGGACAAGCGGGAGATCGGCCGTCTCGCGGTGCGCCGCCTCGTCGCCCGGATCGAGGGAGCGCAGGTCGCGGCACCGCTGACCGTGCAGACGCCGTTTCGGCTCATCCGCCGGGAGAGCACGGGTACGCCCGGCGGCTGACGGCCGGTGCGCACCGGGCGAGACCCATAGCCCCGGTGGTACGACCCAGAGAGGATGGCGCAAGAAATCCAAGTACCTCAATATGATGACCGCTATCTCGAACGGGGTGCGCTCACGAGGCGTGCCATCCTGATGCGGAGGAATGCATGGTTCGCTGGCGTACCCTCACTGGCCTGCTGGCCACCACGTTGGCCGCGGTGACCGCGGCCAGCCTCACTCTCACCGCGCCGGCCGCAGCGGCCGACAACCCCATGACGCCGAACGTCGTCGGCGGCACCCGCGCCGCTCAGGGCGAGTTCCCGTTCATGGTGCGACTCTCGATGGGGTGCGGCGGGGCGTTGTACAGCGCCCGACTGGTGCTCACCGCGGCGCACTGCGTGGGCTCGACCGGCACCAACACCAGCATCACCGCGACGCTCGGGACGGTCGACCTCCAGTCGTCCAGCCGCATCACCGTCCGGTCGAACTACGTCTACCGGGCTCCCGGCTACAACGGCTCCGGCCGGGACTGGGCGCTGATCCGGTTGGCCAGCCCCGTCACCGGGCTGAGCACTCTGAAGATCGCCAACACGACCGCCTACGACAGCGGCACCTTCACCGTGGCCGGTTGGGGCGCCGCGCGTGAGGGCGGCGGCCAGCAGCGGTACCTGCTCAAGGCGAACGTGCCGTTCGTGAGCGACTCCACCTGCAACGCCAACTACGGCGGTGACCTCATCCCCGCCCAGGAGATCTGCGCCGGCTACGCCAGCGGCGGCACGGACACCTGCCAGGGTGACTCGGGTGGCCCGATGTTCCGCCGCGACGCCTCGAACGCCTGGATCCAGGTCGGCATCGTGAGCTGGGGCAACGGCTGCGCTCGGCCCAACTACCCGGGTGTCTACACCCAGGTGAGCTACTTCGCCTCGTCGATCGCCTCGGCTGCGGCGAGCCTCGGCGGCTGACCGGGAGAACCATCGGGCGGCCCGGACGACGATGTCCGGGCCGCCCGCTCGTCACCGAGGGGTACGCGACGAGTGGGCCACCCGACAGATTCGGCGGGCCGCGCGTGCGGCGCCCGCCCGGGCGGCCATGATGAGCCGGTGAAGATCCTGTCCATCCAGTCGTCGGTCGCCTACGGTCACGTCGGCAACTCGGCAGCGGTGTTTCCCCTGCAGCGGCTCGGCCACGAGGTCTGGCCGGTCCTGACGGTGCACTTCTCCAACCACACCGGGTACGGCGCGTGGCGGGGGCCGATGCTGGCGGCCGCCGACGTGGCCGAGGTGATCGAGGGCATCGCGGACCGTGGAGCCCTCGGCGGCGCCGACGCGGTGCTGTCCGGCTACCAGGGCGACCCGGCCATGGGCGCGGTGATCCTGGACGCGGTGGCGAAGGTCAAGGCGGCCAACCCGGCCGCGTTGTACTGCTGTGACCCGGTGATGGGCGACGCCGGTCGCGGCATGTTCGTCCGCCCTGGCATTCCCGAGTACCTGCGGGACACCGTCGTGCCGCGTGCGGACATCATCACGCCCAACCACTTCGAGCTCGACTTCCTCGCCGGCCGTACGACGACTTCGCTCGCGGAGGTGCTCGACGCGGTCGACGTCGTACGCGCGACCGGGCCGCGGCACGTCCTGGTGACCAGCGTGCTCCACGGCGAACTGCCCCCGGACTCGCTGGAGGTGGTGGCCGTCTCGGACGAGGGCGCCTGGGCGGTGACCACGCCGCTGCTGCCGATCAACCCGAACGGCGGGGGCGACGTCACCGCGGCGCTGTATCTCGCGCACCTGTGGACCACCGGCTCGCCCGCGATCGCGCTGGAGCGCACCATCGCCTCCGTCTACGCCGTGCTCGAAGCGACACTCGCGGCGGGCACCCGGGAGATCCAACTGATCGCCGCACAGGATGTGATCGCCGACCCGCCGGCCCGGTTCACCGCCCGCCGGCTGCGCTGACGACGGGTCGACACCGACCGCCGACGCGTCGAGGAACGCCTCGACGCGGTCGGCGCGGGCGGTGCCGCGTGCCTGCGGCGGTCAGCGGCTTTCGGGGACGGCCATCTCGCCGAGCAGCGACCAGGTCTCCTGCGGCACTGTGGCGTTCACGATGCGCGGCGTCTCGGCCAGGTGCGGAGGCAGGGTCTCCTGCGCCGCGCGGAAGTGGGCGGACTGCACGTGGGCCGCGCCGGCCTGGTCGTCGCGGAACGCCTCGACCAGCACGTACTCGGTCGGGTCGTCCACGCTGCGGGACCAGTCGAACCACAGACAGCCCGGCTCGGCCCGGGTCGCCTCGGTGAAGTCGGCGGCGATCTGCGGCCACCGGTCGGCGTGCTCGGCCAGGACCCGGAACTTGGCGGTAATGAAGATCATGGCGTCAGGTTACCCAGCCGGACGGGTCACCCGTCGAAGTCAGCCGGACAGCCGGCCGGACCCGTGCACCTCTGCCCGAGCCCAGTCATGATCAGGTTTGGAAGCGCTCGAAATCCCGACGGAAATGTCAGCCGAGCGGACTACCGTGCGGGACATGCGAGCAATCGGAACGTTCGACGTGGCTGAGTTCACCGCGGTCCCCGTGCCGAGCCCCGAGGTCAAGACTGGCCTGCCGGTCGGTTTCGCCACCATGCGCAAGACGTTCACCGGAGAGATCGACGGCCGATCCGAAACACTCTTCACGGCCGCCTTCGATCCCACGACCGGCACCGGCACGTACGTCGCCATGGAGTCGTTCGAGGGCAGTGTCGCCGGCAACGCGGGCACCTTCAACTTCGTGCACTCCGCCACCACCACGGGTCAGGACCGGCAGGCCGAGTTCCTGGCGATCGTCCCCACGAGCGGCACCGGCGGCCTGACCGGCATCCGTGGAACGGGAGGCCTGACAGTCGACGAAGACGGCACCCACAGCATCTGGTTCGACTACGACCTGTCCTGACGCCCGCCTTGTCGACGGTCGGTGGGTCAACCGTCGACGCCGGCCGGGCGGGCACGGGCGATGACCTCCTCGGGGCTCAACGGCGCCTTCGGATGGTGCGTCAGGCACAGCGGGGTACGGACCTTGACGAACGAGAACCCCTCCCCGGCGGCGTAGAACTCACCGCTGTTGAGCAGGCCGATGTCCGGAAGTCGCCCGCCCTTGGCCTCGGCGAGCTGCCGGGCCGCGTCGATCTGCGCGGGTGCGTTGAGCAGCCCGAAGAACTGCGTCGTCGCGTTGCCGGAGATCTGGTTGTGAAGACCCTTGGGCGCCTGGGTGGCGAAGACCAGCCCGAGCCCGTATTTGCGCGCCTGCGAGGCGAGCGCGATTGAGCTGGCGGTGCAGGACGTGGTGCCGGTCGAGGGCGCTAGCGTCTGCGCCTCATCCATCACGAACAGCCCGCCCAGGGGTCGGTCACCGGCCGGGTGCCGCTTGATCCAGGCGAAGAGCGCCATCTGCAACTGGTTGACGAAGCTCTGCCGCTCCTGGTCGGAGGTGAGTCCGACAAAGCTGATCACCGACACCCGGGCCCGCCGCCCCGGCGACGGCGTCAGCAGCAGCCCCGGGTCGGCCGGTGCACCGACCCCACCGAAGAGCGGATCGGTGACTATAGCCGCCTTGAGGGCCTCGGCCAGTTCCTCGGCGAGCTTCCCGGCACGGGCCAGTCGACTGACCCCCTCGGGCAGGTCGGTGAGGAACTCGGTGAAGCCGGGCAGGCCCACCATCCCGCTTCGCGCGTACGCCTGGAGGGCCTCGGTGAGAACGGCCTTGCCCTGCTGGGCGAGCCTGCTCGACCGGTCGACGCCGGCGCGCGGCGCGAGCGCCTCCACGGCCGAGCGGACGGCTTGATCGAACTCGTCGGGCCAGTCGCGCAGTGAGGTGAAGTCGGGCAGCGGCTGGAAGCTCAGCGGCCGGCCGGCGGTGACTCGGGGCGTCCATACCACCACCTCGGTGTGTGCGAGGTAGTCGGTGGCGCGTTCGGCGTCGCCGGGCGCCCAGCCGCTCGGCGGTTCGGGCCACGCGTCGCCCAGCCGGGCGAGATCGTTGTTGGGGTCGAGCACGATCGCGGAGACACCCTCCCGGGCGCACTCCTCGACCAGGCGGCGGATGAGCACCGTCTTGCCCGAACCGGATCCGGCGAACACGACGGCGTGCCGGCGCAACGATTCCAGGGCCACCGTGAACGGGTGGCCGCCGTCGACGGTTCGCCCCAGCAGGATGGCGCGACCGCCCGCGTCGACCACAGTGTCGACCGCGTCCGCGGGTGCGGGCACGTCGGCCGCATTGGTCGACGGACCATCGGTCACGTCCGCGACCGGCGCGCTCGTCGCGCCGGGATCGGCGCCGCCCGTCGACTGGTCCGTGGGGTCGGTCGGTGCGGACGGGGTGCTGTCGCGCTTCCGGTCGGGCCCGGGCAGGACCGCCCGGAACAGCTCGGTGCCGCTGGCCGGACGACGGGCCACGAGCCATTCCTGCAAGACCGTTGACGGCTCGGTCGCCAATACCCGGAGCGCCGCGAAGACCCGCAGGTCCGCCTCGGACACCCCACGCCGGAGGCCGCCGGCCGCGTCGAAGCCGGTCAACACCTCGGTCGTACGCTTTCCAGTCGGCCACGGACCGTTGCGCAGCAGGATCAGCCGCCGCTGTGGGAGGTCCCGGTCCAGTCCGGCCAATGTGCACGCGGCCTTGACGCGGGCGGTGACGGCGATGGCGTTGAGATGCGTGATGGCCCGGAAGCACCAGTGCGCCTCGTTCTCGGTGGCCTCGTCGAGCACCTCGATCAGCCGTCCGTGCAGCGCGGGCTTGCGACCGGGCGGCGGATCGTACTTGTAGGTGGCACCGGTGGGCGCCTGCTCGGCGATCCAGGCGGCCAGGCCGGCGGCGAGTAACGATGGCATGTGCTCGTCCTCGCCTGCCGGGTCGACGGCGGCTGACACGTCCGCGGCCTGGAGCAGCTCGGTGAACCGTGCGTCCAACTCGCGCAGGCGGCGGTCGTCCGTCGGATCGCCAGACCCGCCGCGGACGGTGGTGCCCTCCGTCGGCATCGAGTCCGCGCCGTCGATGAGCCGGTCGAGCTCGACCACCTCGTCGCGGTCGCGGCACCAGGCGACATGGCGGTCCACCCTGCGCAGCAGGGCGCGTGGCGTCAGGGTGGGTGCGTCGGCGAAGGCGGCAGGGGCAATCGGCCAGGTGGGGTGCGGCGCCACGAAGTGCGGACCCGCGAACGCCGCGGTGAGGCGCTTTGCCACGATCGCCTGTCCGATCTCCGGGGTGGGGATCCGGTCCGGCAGGGTCGCCACCCGGAACCGGTCGCCGACCGGGGTGGGCGCGGTGCGTGTCATGAGCACCCAGGTGTCCGGGAGGCACGAGACGACGACCAGCGTGCGGCGGGTGATGTCGCGGAGCTTGAGCAGGCCGTCGGCGATCGGGCCGAGCACCCTGGCCTGGCCGTCCTCCAACCCGTTGTGGTGGTTCAGCAGCGAGGTGCTGGTCTGGGCGAACAGCGTGTCGAGCTGATCCACGGCGATGACCGTGGGGTCCAGGGTCAGGGCCATCAGTCGGGAGATGTCCTGCACGATCTGCTGCGGCGTGCGGACCGCGGTGCTCAACCCCCATGCCGCCCGCGCGTCCGGGTCGCCTGGTTCGGAGATCAGGTGGGCGTAACCCACGTCCTGTGCCTCGAAGTCGATGGCACCGTGCAGGACGAGGGCCCGAGCGGTGTCCTGCGTGTCCCGCCCGACTTCCCGATCGCGGGCGCGCAGTGCCCGGATGAAGGCGTCGAGCTGCGCACGGGTCACCGGTCGGGCACCGGCGACCGCATCGCGGATCTCCACCGGCAGGCCGAGCTGCGGGGTGAGTCGACGCAGAAAGGTCTTCAGCTGGGTGCCCCAGCCGACGTGGGTGCGGCCCATGCCCTCCACCAGGGCCAGGGCCACGCTCTCCCAGAACGTCTTGCCACTGACCATGTCGACCAGGAAGAAGTAGCCCCCGTCGCGCTGGATCTGTCCGCGGACCGCCCCCAGCAGGTGCGTCTTTCCGGCGCCAGCGCGACCCTGCATGGCGACACCGAGCGGCATGCTCGTGTCGTCGGTGCGGGCCCGCGCCACCCCGCGCAGGATCTCCGCGACCACCGTCTCGTGCAGCTCCGGCACGTTGTGCGGGCTGGGTCGCCAGACGTCATCGGGGGTGACCGCGGGGTTGAGACTAACTGCTTCCAGCGCGACCCGCTGGTCGTCGGGGATCACGCCGGGCCGATCGCCAGGGCGTGGTTGTCCTCGTTCCCGATGCGAACGGCTGCAGCACGATCCCGTGGGGTCAGTGACTTGGTGTTCGCCACCGGGATGATACGGACATCCTCCCGACCGACCATCGCCCGCAACGCCGCGTCCAGGGTGGGCCGGTCGGTGTGGGCAAGCTGGTCCCGGACGTCGGCGAGACCGACCCAGGCGCCCGGCGCGGGGGCAAGCTCCCGGTACGCCGTACGAACCAGCGCCTCCACGTCCGCCGCGGCTGCGGGTGCCGGCGCCGGTGTTTCGTGCCGAGGTTCGCTGGCCGGCGAGGCCGTGGCGTCGGTCTGCTTGAAGAAGTCGCCGTGGCTGACCCGGAGCCGGTCCAGCGAACGGTGCAGGTTGGACAGGACGACGAACAGTGACCGGGTGGTCGAGCCGCCCTGCTTCGGCGGGGCAGCGGTGTGTAGCTGACGTGCCACACGCCAGCCCTCGTCGGTCAGCTCGTGGGCGAAGGTCCGGCGAGACTTGTCGGTGTCGACCAGGCCCAGATCGACGAGCTTCTTGTTGTCCTTGCCGGTCAGCGTGAAACCGGCCAACTCGCGCAGCTCGACGTTGGTGAGTTGGCGCGCCTCGGCCATCAGCACCACGAGGGCGTTGATCTGGTTCGGCGTCAGGTGCGGGACGTCCGCCGGGCTCGTCATGTCTTCTCATCTCCGTGGGAGTGCGTGCCGCCCGCGCGTCGCCGGGCCAGCAGCCGACGGATCCCGTCGACTACCGCCGGCGCGTCGGAGAGCACCTGCTCGTTGGTGAAGCGGAGAACATCCAGCCCGAGTAGTTGAAGCTGCACGTCTCTCCGCCGATCGTTGGCGAAAGCGATTCGCCCACGATGCTCCGGGCCGTCCACCTCGACCGCAAGACCCTCCACGGGCCAAAAAAGATCCAGTCGGTACGCCACACCCAGTACGTGCCACTCGTATGTCTGGTTCCAACGCCGGCCCCGTGCCCAGTCGTGCGGTGCCAGCGCGCGTTCCAACGCCTGCTCGGCCGCGCTGTCACCACGTGGCACGCCAGCGATCGGCGGCCAGACCAACACCGTCGACTCCGGCTCGGCGGCCGTGGCCGGCATCCGGTTGATCGTGCTGGTCAGCCCGGCGAATCGCGCCGGCACCATCAGCGGCACCGACTGGACGCGGTCGACGTGGCGCAGCGGCCCGCCGGCCAGCCACACCGTGAAGTCAGCGTGCCGCACGAGCCACTCTGCGGCGGCCACGAGTGTCCGCTCCGCACCCGCGCCCAGGTCGGGCAGAGCGATGACGAGAACGCAGCCCTCCCGGGCGTACGCCTCGGCAATCACCCGGGCGAGCCCGGCGGCGCGTACGCCCGGGGCGAAGCGGGACCGGCCGACGGGCCGGCGCGGACCGCGCAGCCCACGCTCGGCGAGGTCCGCGAGGAATGGGCCGAAGTGCCGGGAACGGGCAGCGGTCCGGGCCGCGAGGGCGCGCACCGCTGCCACGCCGAGCGTGCCCTCGGTCTCGAAGTGGTCGGCGCCCGCCAACCAGCTGGGGAACATCGCGAGCGCCGCGGTGTCCAGTTGGTCGAGGAGAGCGTCCACGAGGTCGCCGAGGGGACCCACGACCGTGGGCCGGTAGTGCACCACTGCGGGCGCCGCTGGTGGCAATGGGTCGAGTGCCACCCGCAGCAGCTCCGGGTCGACGGCCGGCAGGTGACTCACCCGCCGCGTCGGCGGGGCGGCCCACCACGCCGTGCCGGCATCGTCGTCAGCCCGGACGGGGTGCGCCATGTCGGCACCCTACGACAGGGGGATACACGATCGGTGGCCCGCCAGCGCCTGCCCGGCCACCGGAGACGCTGCGGTCGCCGCTCAGCGCAGGCGGCGGATGTCGCCGAACGCCCGGTAGAACCCGCCCCGGCCGGACTCGCGGACCTCGGTCACCAGGTAGCGGGCGCCCGGCTCGCGGATCCCCTTGGGGAACTGCACCGACCAGTCGCGTCGGTAACCGTCGGAGAGCACCTGGACCCGCAACCGCCCTCGATCGTCCAGGCACTGCACCACCACGCCCGCGCCCGCGTCGCTGGTCACCTCGACGACCGTCGGCTGCACGGGCCGTGGTGCCTCACGGGGGGCCTTGACGTCGCGCACCTCGGGCACGTCCCCGGCCTGCGCCGCGCGGATCGCCGGCTCGCTCGCGTCGATGCAGGCCAGGTGGCCGCCGGTGGTGACGACGTAGAGCCGGTCGTCGTGGTATTGCATGGAGTAGGCCGAGCCGCAGCCGGTGCCGAGCTTCCACAGCCGCGTGCCGGCCGCGTCGAAGCAGTAGATCGAGGACTGGCTGTCACCGGCGAAGACGTACTGGCCGCCCTCCGCAGTGGCGCACGAGAACACCGGGGCGTCGCACCGGTAGGTGCGTTCCAGTCGCCCTGCCTTGGACAGTCGCACCACCTCGCGGGTGCCGGTGCCGGCGAACACGCTGCCGTGCTCCTGCCAGCCGAAGAGCACCGAACCGGTCCTGGTGTGCCACAGCTCGCCGCCGGTCCGCCACTCGTAGCCGGTCACCCCCTGCGAATGGCCGTGGTAGATGGCGTCGCTGTCGCACCGCACCATCCACGCCGAGCGGCCCCGCCCGGGCCGACGCCACAGGAACTCGTCCTCGTGGTCGACCGCCGTGATCCCGCCGTCGGCATCCGACACGCCCAGCACCCCGTCGTGGATGTCCAGCCAGTAGATGTCGATTTCCGGGGCGATCGCGTACGCCACCCGGGGCATCTTGCCCGAGAGGTCGTAGACGTTGCCGTCATCGCAGCCGGCGTAGATCCAGGCGTCGTCGGCGACGATGCACTTGACCCCGTCGGGGAGGCGGACCTGGCTGCGCACCTGGGCGTCGTGGTCGAGCGTGGTGATCACGCCGTGCTCGTTGCCGACCATGCAGTGCTGCCCGTCGACGAAGATGCCGAAGGCGGGAGCGCCGGAGTCGTAGCGCCAGAGCACCGGAGCGGTGTGGGCGGTGGAGCGGGTGCTGACGATCTGCCGCCGGGAGACTGTGCGCTTCTGTCGGACGCCGGGAACCGCCGGCGCGTAACCCTTGCGGACCTTCTCCCCGATCTTCTTCGCGGCGGCGGCGCGGGCCCGTGCGTTGTCCGGGTAGGCACTGGCCTTGATCTGCCCCTGGTCGCCGATCCGGCCGTAGCGCACGGTCAGCGTGGCGTTGTCGACGATGACCTCGTAGAACTTGTGCGCACCGTCCATTTCGGACAGTTCGAGGTAGGTCGTCTCCTGGGACATGGGGGCCTCCGAGGGGTCAGCGACCGGCCCGACGTGGCCGGCGCGGCGACAGTGCGCACACGCTAACGGCGGCCCCCGACAGAATCGGCGCCCGGCCAGCCCAGCGCGTCGTCGCGGAGGACCGCGTGCGCGCCGACGGTCTGATTGACGATCTGCGTCACCCGCACGTCGACCGCGATGCTGGCCAGCGCCACCGCGTCCGCGCGGCTGAGGCCGTGCAACCGCTGCATCAGGGTCAGCATCGAGTCCAGGGCCATGAACGAGGCGTCGTCGAGGGACGCGCCGACGCCCAGGGTCAGCCACGCGTCCGCGGTGCGGGCCACCGGGCCGGTGACCGGGAAGTCGTCACGGACGTCGAAGGTCAACGTCACCTCGTCCATCGGGCACTCGATCGCGGTGCCGCCGACCTCGCCGTCGCCCTGTGCGGCGTGGCCGTCCCCGACCGAGAACAGCGCGTCGTCCACCGGGATCGGCAGCAGGAGGGTGCTTCCCGCGGTGAGGTCCCGGCAGTCCAGGTTGCCGCCCCACGGGCGCGGCGGGATCGTCGAATGACGCCCCGGCTCGGCGGGTGGCATGCCGAGCACCCCCATGAAGGGCCGCAGCGCGATCGTGTGACCATGCTGGTTGCGGCCGGTCATCGTCGCCGGGTCCAGCGTCCAGGCATGCACCACCGGTTGTTCCTGCACGCCGTAGCGCTGGTTGAACCCGCTCGGCCAGCCGCCGGCCACGGTGGTGCCCCAGGTGGCGGGGACGACCGCATCGATGCGTACCGCGAGGGTCTGGCCGGCGCGCGCACCGCGGACCGCGACCGGCCCGACCAACGCGTGACCGTGGTCGGGTTGATGTTGCGCGACCCGGGGCCGGTCCCGGTTCGCTCCGCCGGGATACGGACCGGCCGACCACCAGCAGTCCAGGGTGCGGTACGAGACGGTGTCACCGGGGTCGATGGTGAGCACGGGCGGAAAATCGGGGGAGAAGTGGCCGTGCAGGCTGTCGTCGGAGGGCGTGAGGGTGTGTCGCATCAGTGCAGGTTAGTGGCCCCCGATCCGCGCGACGGGGGTGTGCGGCGGGCATCCGGGCGCCCGCCGCACACCGGCTCGGTGTCAGCCCGCCGTGCAGGAGCGGATCTGCGGACGAGCGCCGCTGTTGCCGTTGGTCATCGTGGTGAAGCCGAAGGTGTTGCCGCTGCCGTTGGACCGCATGGTCATCACGGTGCCGCTGCTGTCCCAGGTGGCGGTGCCGTTCCAGATGGTGGAGACCCGCTGTGGTGCGGTGATGGCCACCACCACGGTCCAGGTGCTGGCGCCGCTGACCGTCACCGAGGTGTTGTAGCGGTCGCCCCAGACGTTGGTGGTCGACGCCGTCGCCGTGCAGGTGCCGCCGGTGGGTGGCGGGGTGCCACCGTCGGGCGGCGGGGTCGTGCCGTCGGGCGCGACCGCCCGGCCGGTGGACGGCGAGATCATGCCGGGGCACAGGTTGCGGCTGGTCAGGTTGGCCATGATCTGCGGTATGGCGTCGCGGGTGTTCTGGATCCCGTCGTGCATGAGGATGACCTGACCGGCCTGGAGGCGGCTCGCGTTGGCCACGATCTGGCTGACGCTCGCGCCGTTCCAGTCCTGCGAGTCCACGTCCCAGATCACCTGTCGCATGCCGAGCGATGACGCGACGGACTGGAGGGTGGAGTTGGTCTCCCCGTACGGCGGCCGGAACAGCTGTGGCCGGATGCCCGTGGCGGACTGGATCGCCGAACTGGTCTGGGACAGGTCGGACTGCATCTGAGCCTGGCTCATCGAGGTCATGTGGGCGTGGTTCCAGCTGTGGTTGCCGACCCACATGCCGGCGGCCACCTGTGCCTGTGCCGCCGAGCGGTTGTTCTGGACGTTCTGCCCGACGTTGAACATGGTGGCCCGTGCACCGTTGCTGCGCAGCACGTTCAGCAGCGCGCTGGTGCTGCCGGTCGGACCGTCGTCGAAGGTGAGACCGACGTAGCCGTTGCAGGTGGCGGCGCTCGACGGGGTCGAGGTGGCCGCGAGGACCACGCCGCACATCGCGACGGCGGTGGCGAGGACGGCGAGCGCGGCGCGCAACCGCCTCGACCACAGCGCCGTGCGGGGGAAGAGCTTGCTCATCTGGTGCCCTTCTCGCGGGAGGCATAACCGGGACATCACGAAGCCGTTGCATCGACCGTGATGGATCGGAGTATTACAGCGGGATTTCCGGCACGTCAACAAGTTCCGGAATCCGTCCGAAACGAGGTGGGTCGGCGGTGC
>NZ_JAGPYA010000101.1:0-12849 GCF_018070245.1 Micromonospora sp. M61
CCGGCTGGCCCGCCCCGGTCGCGGCCGCGGTCGCCGCGCTGGCCCGGTCCCGTACGTACGTGGCCGGCGCACCGGCCGTCGAGGACACCACGAACAGTTCGGCGTCCTGGCTCGGGTCGCCCGGCGTGACGGTGAACGTCACCTGCTGGCCGGCGGTGAGGCACGAGTTCCAGACAGCGGCCACGTCACCCGTGCCCATCTGTCGCTTCGCGGTGTCGACCAGTGTCTGGCCGCTGTCGGCCAGCTCGATGGTGTACGCCCCAGTGCCGCTGACCCGGTGCATCCGCGGATAGTAGTCGCCGAGCGGGCGCCGCCCGGCTGTGGAGTCGACCGCGACGAAGTCCGTCACGTCGACGCCGAGCAGGCTCTCCTCCAGCCGCTGGGTCTGTGCCCGGTCGTCGAAGAGCGTCACGTCGTCGTCCGCGCCTGCCGGCGGGCGGACCGCGACGACCGACCATGCCTCGTGCCGCGTGTCGTACCGGAAGTTCTGGTCGTTCGGCGGCGTCGTGGCGGTCACCTCGGCGCCGTCGGTCAACCCCCGACGGAACCCGTAGTCGATCGTGTTCTGGAACAGCGATCCGAGCGCCTGGTCGCCGACCTCGTGGCCGTCCTGGCCGCGTGCCGACCAGTAGGCGGCGAAGCTGGTCACCCGGTGGTCCAGGAACGTGTCCCAGACGTTCGTCAGCGTGTCGCGGTAGGCGTCGGTGCCCTCGGTGCCGGTGTCCAGCAGGTCCCAGATCGCGCCAGCGACGCGGCCCTCGACCTGGTCGCCGTCGTCCCAGTCAGGGGTGCCCCAGGTCGCGGTGTCGATGTTGCCGAGGCCGGGCAGGTCGGGGTTGTTCAGCACGGCGGCGCCGAACCAGTCGGCGAAGCCCTCGGACCAGGCACAGGCCGGGCCAGACCGGCGGGTGACGTAGTGCGGGCTGCACTCCGAGCCGATCTGCGGGTAGTTGTCCTCGTAGACGTCGTCCATGACACCGTGGCCGAGCTCGTGGATCACCACCCACGGATTGCCCGGGTCGGCGGCGAGCAGCCGTACCTCGTCGTCGCCGGGGTCGTAGTAGGTGCCCTCGGTCGAGCCCGGCTCCCACTCGATGTCAATGTTCTGGCAGCTCTCGTCGCGCATGTCCCAGCAGTCGCCCGGCGTCCAGGCCAGCGCGTCGTCGGCGGTGTCATACGCGTGGAACGCCGGCATCTGCGTCGTGTCCGCGGTGTGCAGTTGTCCGTAGTCGTACGTGCGGCCGTTGCCCAGGTTGTCGCGGGTGGTGCTGCGGAACGCGTACGCGTCGTCGTCCGAGTCCTCCACCTTGTACTGCGTGCCCTCGGTGACCGCGCGGACGTACACGTCCTGACCACCACCGCCGATGCCGTCGTCGTTGCCGAAGCAGGCGCGATAGGCACCGGCGCCGTCGGTGAGCCCGGCCGCGAGCAGGTCGTCGCCGAACGAGTCGTCGTCCCACACCTGGTACTGCAGGTTCTTCGACGGGTGCCAGGCGCCGTTGTTGTCGCTGTAGTCGAAGCTGCCCGTGACGCAGGTGACCTGGGCGGGCGCCGCACCGGGCGACCGGATGTCGTCGCTGTGCGGCGCCGGCAGTCCGGCGGTGCTAGCGGGACGGTAGGGCACCGACGGGTTGGCCCGGACGACCGGCGTGCCGGCCGGAGTCTGTGCGGCCTCCGCGTCACCCTCGGCCTTGCCCAGTCGGGACTCGCGGTCCGTGGCGCCGATCGTGACCGGCACGTGGACCTCGTCGCTGCCGAGAACGGGCCCGCCGGCGGACGTCGCCTGCACCCGCAACACCGTGGGGCCGGTGGCCGTGGCGATCAGGTCGGTCTGGTAGCGCAGGACACGGCTGGGTGCCGCGTCGACGGTCGTGCTCAGTGTGGTGACCTCGCCGGCGTCGGACGGCACCCGCGACAGGGCCCGGGCCGCGGTGAAGCCGGCCGGGGTCGCGGCCGGGCGCAGAGCCGACGGAAGCGTGACCAGTACCCGCAGGTCGTCGATCGCCACCCGGGCATCGACGGTGACGGTGAGCCGGGCGGTCTGCCCGGTGGTCGGTGCCCGGTCGAGTGCTGCGGTGACCGTCACGCAGCGCAGCCACTCCGAGTGGGTCGGTGCGCACTGCGCCCCGATCTTCCCCGGGGTCGGCGCCGCCGGTGCTGCGGTGGCTGGTGTTCCGGCGCCGGCGACGATGATCAGTGCCGCGGCGGTGCTGGATAGCCAGGCTCTCGTACGATGACGCGGTGGCGTGCGGTGGTGCATGTGCCCTCCCCGTGGTCTGCGTTGCTCCGGTGGACGGATCGCCGACGGGGTGGACATGGTGCCGCTGGACGTCACCGCGACCGGTAGCCGCACGGCACGCAGGCGCTTTGAGCAGTTCGGTCTCGATCCCCGCATCGACGAACTTCGCTAAGCTACCAATGGATTAAGATCGACAGTCCCCGATGTAAGGCAGCTGACAGCCGGTGTGCTCCACCCGCGTGCGGGTTGCCGCTCCACGCCGGAGAAGATGTGGTCATGACCGATCCCGCACTGCCCACGCGCGTCGTCGTCACCGGGGCCACCGGCAAGCTCGGCCGTGCCGTCGTCGCCCACCTGCGCTCCGTGGGCGTCGACGTGCTGGCGGTGGACCGCGCCGGAGGCCGCGACCCCCGCGACGTGACCGGCGAATTCCTCCAGGTCGATCTGACCGACTACGGGCAGGTGGTGGAGGCGTTCACCGGAGGCGCCGACGAGCATGCCGGCGGTATCGACGCGGTCGTGCACCTGGCGGCGGTCCCGGCCCCCGGGCTGATGCCGAACGCGACCACGTTCGCCAACAACTCCGCGGCCACGTACAACGTCTTCGCCGCGGCCAGGGCGGCCGGGATCAGGCGGGTCGTCTGGGCGTCCAGCGAGACGGTCCTCGGGCTGCCGTTCGACACCCCACCGCCGTACGCGCCGGTCGACGAGGAGTACGCGCCGCGCCCCGAGTCGACGTACTCGTTGAACAAGGCCCTGGAGGAGGAGATGGCGCGGCACTTCTGCCGCTGGGACCCGGCGCTGGTCATGGTGGGTCTGCGCTTCTCCAACGTGATGGACGTCGAGGACTACGCCCCGTTCCCCTCCTTCGACGCCGACCCGCTGCTGCGCCGGTGGAACCTGTGGGGCTACATCGACGCCCGGGACGGAGCCCAGGCGGTCGAGCGGGCCCTCGCCCACGACCAGCCCGGCGCCGACGTGTTCATCATCGCCAACGCCGACACCGTCATGACCAGGTCCAGCGCCAGTCTGATGGCCGAGGTCTACCCGGGCGTCGAGATCCGCAAGGAGCTGGGCGAGCACGAGACCCTGCTCAGCATCGACAAGGCCCGCCGGGTGCTGGGCTACGAGCCGCAGCACTCATGGCGAGACCACGTGGATCAGCTCTAGGTCAGCGAGCCGCCTGGTAGGCGCGGCCCACGGCGGTCGCCTCGCTGCCGGTGCGGAAGAGCCCGGTCTGATCCTTGTCCGTTGCCGGCAGGCCGAACCACGCGTACCGCTGAAGCCAGGACAGGCCGCCCAGCATCCGGGTCGCCGCGGTGAGGAACGCGGCCTGCTGTGCCTGGGTCGGGAAGCGAACGCCGTTGGAGAAGTCGATCAGGGCGAACTCGGTGAGCCAGACGGGCAGGTTGTAGCGGTCGTGCACCGCCTGGAGATACGACCTGAGCTGGTTGACGGCGTTGGCGGTGGTGAAGTCGCCGCCGTACCAGTGCAGGGCGATGAAGTCGACGCGGTACCCGCGCTGCTTCGCGCCGGCCATGAAGCGGTCGAGCCATTCGCCCGGCCGGTCACCGCCCCAGGCCACGGCGGGGCTGCCCAGCGGAAGGCCGGTCGCCTCCAGTTGCGGCCACAGCTCCAACGCCTGCTCCACGGTCATCTCCGCCTGACCCTTCAGGTCCGGCTCGTTGAACCCGAGCAGGTGGCTGCCGTTCTTTCTGGCCTGTTGCAGGTTGGTGGCGGTGACGCTCTTCGCCCCCCAGATCATCGGGACGAACTCGGCGCCCTTCGGGCTGGTGACGCCCGGGTGGGCCACGTCCCAGGTGTAGTACCAACTCGCCCCGGAGCTGGCCAGCGCCTGGTTGACGCCATCGAAGGTCCACACCCCGACACCCTTGCGCTTCGAGGTCACCACGGGTGCCGCCGGGGCGACCGTACGCCCGGTCGTCGGCTTCGCCGTCGGCGTCAGGGTCGGGGACGGGGTCGCTCCCGTCGGGCTCGGCGTGGCGACCGGCGTGGTCGCGGTGGCGGAGCTGGACGCCGGGTTGGCGCCCAGCGGCTCGTCGACGGACTGCGGGGCCGCTGCGGGAGCGGGCGTCGGCCCGGTGGGTTGGATCACGACGATCACCCCGGTCACCAGAAGACCGACCACGGCGGCCACGGCGAGCGGCCACAGCAGACGCCTCGCGCCGGTCGGGAGGCGGCCGGACAGCCCGCGTCGGGGGTCCGCGTGGACGCCCCGATTCCCCTTCGCGGCGTCCGTTGCACCCTGACCTGTTGCGCGCATCGTCTCGACTCCTCCGTGTGGTCGCATCGCTGTCCGATGCCGTGGTGGCGGCGGATCTTGCGACCACCTTCCCCTCAGGAGACTGGACGCCCGTACCGGGATAACAGTTTCTGCCCGGGTGAGCGGCCGGCCAGATCCGCCATCCACCGCAGAATCCCAGAAAGATGGATAAAGTACGCGTAACTGGATCACGCGGTCGGTTAGGGGGCTCGGGGGCGATGGCAAAGGGTCGGATCGCCGAGCACCGCCATCACCTCGGCCCGCCCGTGTCGGCGGCCCTGGCCGGCTGAGCTGTCCCGCCGTCCGTGTTGACGCGCATCGGGTCCCGTGGGCTCGGGGACAGCAGGAGCCCGAACTCGGCGACCGTCCTGGAACTGCTGTTCGACATCGTGTACGTCTTCGCGCTGGCCCGCCTCGCCGGGCGGGTCGCGGACGACCTGACCATCGTCCGGCACACGCTGCTGTCCGAGGCGGGCCAGACGGTGCTGTTCTTCACGGCGATGTGGATGATCTGGTCGCTCAACGCCCTGCTGGCGAGCACCTACGACCCTCGACGCCCCGATCTCCAAGTCGTCCTGCTGGCCACGATGTTCGGCACGCTGGTGCTGGCCGTCACGTTGCCGCAGGCCTTCGGCCAGCGCGGCGTCGTCTTCGCCTGCACCTACGTCGTCATCCAGGTCGGCCGACCGCTGTTCCTGTCGTTCGCCCTGCGGGGCCACCCGGTGCACGCGTTCGCGCTCCGGGTGCTGACCTGGCACCTGGTCACCAGCGTGCTCTGGATCAGTGGCGGCATCAGCGGCGGTCTCGGTCGAGGCATCTTCTGGACCATCGCGCTAGCCATCGAGATGATCGGCGCCGCCACCACCTACCCCCTTCCCCGCATCGGCGGGAGACAGCTCAACAGCATGGGGGTCACCGTCTCGGAGGCGCATCTCGCCGAGCGGTACAACCAGTTCTTCATGATCGCTCTCGCCGAGGTGGTGCTCGAAGCCGGCGCCGCGGTCAGCTTTCCGGGCTTCTCGACCGATGGGACCATCGTCCTCGTCGCCTCGTTCGTGGCGGTGGTCTCGTTCTGGCGGATCTACTTCTACCACGTCAGGTCCGGCCATGCCTCGACCCCGAGCGGTGAGGGGGTCCAGCTGTCGCCGTGGGCGAGCTACAGCCTGTTGTTGATCGTCGGTGGCATCATCTGCACCGCCGTCGGCTTCGGGCAGGTCATCGAGGACCCGCACCCGCCGATCGACTGGGCTCTGGTGGTCATCATCTTCGGCGGCCCGGTGCTGTTCCTGATCGGGCGCAGCTCCCTGGAGCGGGCGAGCAGAACCACGCCGCGGTGTCGGGTGCTGTACGTCGGTGCGGTGACGCTGGCCTTGGCGGCGGTACCGATGGTGTTTCTCCCGCCGGTCGCCGTGGCGGCCCTCGCAGCGGTGATCCTGGCCGGCATCGCCGTCTTCGACCAGCGGGCCCACAAGCGAGGGTCGGAAACCAACCCGACTCTGTGACAACCCGTTGCGGGCCGGCGACCGATCGGCGTATGTTCTTCCGGCACGCCGTCGAGCCGAGGGGAGGTCAGAACAATGTCCGATGTTCTGCGCCCCCTCCGCGCTCCGGCGTCCGCACGGATCTGATCCGGGGCGCTCGCTTCCCGGAGGACCACGCCATGACTGATCTGGTCATCCGTCCGCTCGTCGCGGGCGAGGAAAACCTGTTCGACTCCATGCCTGATCCGCTGCCCCAACTGCGCCAGGTCGGCTACGCCGACGGGGTCGCCGGTGGCGGCTATCGGCCCGAGACCACCTGGGTCGCCCTGCGCGACGGCCGGGTGGTCGGTCGGGCCGCCTGGCTCCTCCCACCGGGCGCCGTCGGCGCGCCCTGGCTGGACCGGTTCGATCTGGACGCCGAACCCGAGGTCGGCGCCGAACTGCTGCACGCCGCCCACCAGGCGCTGGGTGGCCCCGGCCTGTACTACGCCGCGCTGCCGGCACACTGGCGGCGCCGCCCCGAGGTGCGGGCCGTGGTGGAGGCGCCGATGGCCGCGGCCCGGCTCGCCGGCCTGGTCGAGCGGGGGGAGCGGCTCCGGTGCTCCTGGACGGGCACACCCCTTCCGGCGTCCTCCGGACGGTACGACTTCCGTCCGCCGGTCGACGCGACGGAGGCCAACGCCCTGGTCGCCAGGATCGACGAGCCGGACGTGCTGACCGGCGTCGAGACCGCACGGGTGGTCAGCGGCGTCGACCTCGCCACCGACCCTCTGGGCTGGCTGGGGGACGGAGTGGAGGGATGGCGCGTCGCGCTGGACGCCGGAGAGCCGGTGGGTCTGGTCGGCACCGCCGGGGACGCCTGCTACCCACTTCTCGTCTACCTCGGTCTGCTCGACGAGGCGGCCCGGCCAGAACTGTTGGTCGAGGGGGTCCGGCTGCTGGCCGACGGTGGCGCCCGGGAGGTCATCGCCGACGTGGACGCGCGGCGGGTGGCGGTGCTGGCCGAGCTGGAACGGACCGGGTTCCGGCAGTTGCGCACCAGGGTCGTCTTCGCGCCGGCGGACCAGCAGGAATAGCGGATCGGGGGTGCGCCCTGTCACCGGGGCGCACCCCCGCACCGGCGCCGACCGCTAGCCCTGTCAGCATCGGGCCATGCTCATCGTCGGCGTACTGGCGCTGGTCGTGGCGGCCGTCGCCGCGCTCTGCCTGTGGCGGTCGCTGCGCCGTGAGCCCTCGGTCGCACCGGCGCGGCCGCTCGACTTCGACACCGCCGTCCGTGCCGCCGAGGCCGTCATCGCCGCCGAGGCGGCTGACCCGGAGGTCCGGCCGGAGTCGCACAGCCGTCTCCTGAGCCACGGCTCCCGCACCGGCAGGGCCGTGTTGCTGCTGCACGGATACACCCTCGCGCCCGACCAGTACGACGAACTGGCCGAGGAGTTCTTCGACCGCGGCTACAACGTCTGGGTTCCGCGCGCTCCGCAGCACGGCACCGTCGACCCGCGGGCCCACCACCGGGTCCAGGCCGACGAGCTGACGACGTACGCCGCGCGGGCGTTGGCCGTCGCCGAGGGCCTGGGAGACGAGGTGGGCGTCGTGGGGATCTCCGGCGGTGCCGTCCTGGCCGCCTGGCTGGCCCAGGTGCCGGGCACCGTCGTACGGCGTCTGCTGTTGCTGTCGCCGTTCTTCGGCCCGGACCGTCGGCAGGCGCCGGCCTTCGCGGTCCGACCGCTCATCATGTTGTACGGGGGCCGCATCCTCCCGGACCGTGTCACGTCGCGCGGTTACTCCCTCGCCGCCGTCACCCAGTACCTGAGCATCGCGCGTGCTCTGCCGAAGCCGCCACGACGGACCGGTCTGCGGACCGCGGCCGTCGCGATCAGCCCCCTCGACGGCGTGGTCGACCTCGGTGCGGCGGAGCGCGTGCCGCGCCTCATCGCCGACGCGAACGCGATTCCGCTCCAGGTCTGCACCCTGCCGGAGGCGTTGGGCGTCGGCCACAACACCCTCAACCTCACCGCGCTCGGCGCCGACGGGCCCGAGCTGCGCCGGCTGTACATCGCGCTCTACGAGGGGGAGTCGCTCCCCGGACCGTTCCCCTACCGGGTGGGCGGGGTGGCGCCGTTGAACACCGGCGGGGCGTAACCGGCCGGCTTGTCGCCGATGCCGAGGCCGGGGCTCACCACCCAGGACTGGTACTGCGGGGTGAACATGCTGTAGACCAGCCCGAGGTTCGGGGCGCTCGCCTCGTCGAGTCGCCGACGGGCGTCCGCCGGGATCTCGAAGTCGAGCGCGCCGAAGTTGCTGGCGAGCTGCTCGGGGCTGCTCGCCCCGACGACCACCGAGGCGACGGCGGGTTGGGTGGCCACCCAGTTGATCGCCACCTGCGCCATGCTGCGCCCGAGATCGGCGGCCACGCTCTCCAGTGCCTCGATCACCTGCCAGTCGCCGGGGCTGATCTCCCGACCCGCGGCGTCGGGGTTGGTCAACCGACCGGTGCCGCTCATACCCTCGCTGGTCCGGCGGTACTTGCCGCTGAGCAGGCCGCCACCGATCGGGCTCCACGCGGTGACACCCATTCCCAGGGTCTGGGCCATCGTCACGAACTCCGCCTCGATGTGCCGGGTGACCAGGGAGTACGGCAGCTGCACGTTGATCATTGGGGCCAGCCCGTGTGCCTCGGCGTAGCTCTGCGCCCGGGCCGCGTACCAGGCCGGTACGTCGGAGAGCCCGGCGTACCGGATCTTGCCGGCCCGCACCAGGTCGTCGAAGGTGTGCACGACCTCCTCGACCGGGGTGATCCGGTCCCAGGTGTGCAGCAGGTACAGGTCGATGTAGTCCGTGCCGAGTCGGCGCAGCGAGGCCTCCACCGCCCGCGTGATGTGCTTGCGACCGTTGCCGCTGGCATTCGGGTCGGTCGGGTCGACGGTGTTGGTGGCCTTGCTTGTCAGCACGAGCCGTTCGCGGACGCCGGCCCGGTCGATCAGGCGGCCGAGGATCTTCTCGCTCTCCCCGGCGGTGTAGAAGTCCGCCGTGTCGATGAAGTTGCCCCCCGACTCCAGATACTGACGGAAGATCGGCTCCGCCTCCTCCTCGGTCTTGCCGTAGGCGGCATGGAACCCGTCGACGCCGAAGTTCATGGTGCCCAGCGCCAGCCGGCTCACCCGCAGCCCGGACCGCCCGAGCAGGTAGTAGTGGTTCATCGTTGCGTCCTCTCGATCGCGCGTCGGCCCCGAGCGGGCCGTCCCAGACCTTTGCTCGGCAAAAATGGACCTGCAAGTCCAAAGTCCGCGCTAGCGTTGGACCGGCAGGTACGGACGCAGATCGGTGACGGGGGTCTCATGACACGGGCGTTGACCCGCAAGGGCGAGGCCACCCGGGCGCGGATCGTCGCAGGCGCGGCCGCCGAGATCCGCGAGCGCGGCGTCGACGAGGTACGCCTCGAAGACGTGATGGCCCACACCAGCACCAGCAAGGGGCAGCTCTTCCACTACTTCCCCGGCGGCAAGGAAGACCTGCTGCTCGCGGTCGCCCAGCACGAGGCCGATCAGGTGCTCATCGACCAGGAACCGATGCTCAGCAACCTGACGTCCTGGCCAGCCTGGCTGGCGTGGCGCGACCGGCTCATCGAGCGCTACCTCGCGCAGGGCGTGAAGTGCCCGCTCAACGGGCTGCTCGGTCAGACCGGCCGACGCGCGCCGGGCGCGCAGGCGATCGTGACCGGGCTCATGTGGCGCTGGCAGGCGGCCATCACCGAGGGCATCCGCCACATGCAGTCGACCGGGGACATCGGCCCGGACGTGGACGCCGACCGTGCCTCCGCGGCGCTGCTGGCCGGCATTCAGGGCGGCGTCCTGCTACTGCTCTCCACCGGGAAGATCGATCACCTCGAGGCGGCTCTCGACCTCACCATCGACTCGCTTCGGGCCAGCGCCCGGACGAGCGGAGAGCAGGAAAGGCGCGACAATGAATGACGACCGACCACCGCTGGTGCTGCTGCACGGCCTCACCTACGACCGGCGACAGTGGGACCCGGTCCGGCGCGAGCTTGCGGCAATCGACCCCGACCGGCAGGTCCTCACCCTCGACCTGCCCGGTCACGGCGACGCACCACGTCGGCAGTCCTACCGGATGGCGGAGGTTGCCGAGGTCCTGCACGACCAGGTGACCGACGCCGGTCTCGCGCAGCCGATCGTGGTGGGACATTCGGTCGGCGCGGTGGTCGCCACGACGTACGCGGCCCGCTATCCGGTGCGCGGCGTGGTGAATCTGGACCAGATCCTGCTGCCCGGCCCCTTCGGTGTGGCCGTACGCCAGGCGGAGTCGACACTGCGCGGCCCGGACTGGCGGCGGGTGTGGGACGGCATGCTGGCCGGGATGGGCATCGAGTCGTTGCCGGCCGAGGCCCGCGAGATCGTGACCACCGCGACCGATCCCCGGCCGGACCTGCTGCTGGGCTACTGGGGTGAGATCCTGCGCGGCTCCGACGAGGACATCGCCGCCGAGCGCCACAGTGATCTGCGGTCCATCGGTGAGCGCGGGATTCCCTACCGCTGGGTGACCTCGTCCGAGCCGCCACCCCGTTATCTGACCTGGCTGACGGAGACCCTGCCGGAGGTCGTGGTGACCGTGCTGCCCGGTAGCCACTTCCCGCACCTGGCGGAGCCGGCAACGATCGCCCGGCTGCTGGCGACCAGCTGAGAGGACGATCGGCGTGGCGGTCTACGGGGTCAACCGGTCGAGTCGGGTGAGCTCGGCGTCGCCGGCCCGGACCACCTCCGCGGCCAACGCGGTCGTCGCCGGGTGCACGCCGTTCCGCTGCTCCGCGGTGGCGACCCGCACTGCCTGTTGCAGGTGCGCTCGTACGTGCTGGCCTGCCAATCGTTGGAACGCGACACCGGTGACCGACCGCAACGTCGTCAACTCCTGCTCGGTGACCATGCCCGGCATGTCGTGGCCCTCGTGCGGGTTGGTCGCCGGGGCACCGGATTCGGCGAGCAGCCGTCGGGCGGTGCTGAGGCCGGCGCGGTGCGCCGTGCCGAGCCGGGCGGCGAAGGTCTGCCACGCGGGGTCGGTGGTGCGACCCGGCACCATGTCCAGCACCGGCAGAAGGCGTTCGTTCATCGCCACCGTCAGCTGAAGCCACGCGATGTCGGTGGGGCTGAACAGGCTGGCCGAGCCGCTGGGCGAGACCGAGCCGGCCAGTCCGGCAATCGAGGGTGCGGCGGTCGACGGTGCGGTCGTGGTCGGTGATCCGGTGGCGCAGGCCGTGACGAGCAGCGCCGCGAGGAACAGGGACATGGACGCGCTCACGAGGGCTCGCATCCGGCCTCCTCTCGCCCCCCGGACGGCGGGCCCGGCGTGACCGGACCCGCCTCCGTGGTGGGAGCCTGTCGGCTCAGATCGGTCGGCCGTCGTGACCGCACTTGATGACGGGACGAATGCAGTCCTGGACCCGACGGGCCATCTCCGCGACCGGCCAGGCGTTGAAGAAGTCACCGTGCATGGTGTAGCCCGGCCCGGAGGCGAGCCGGATCCGCGACGGGTCGCCGGTGACCGGGTATCGCAGCACCTGCCGCAACTTCGGCACGTGCACCGGGTGGGTGCTCGGGCAGGCCTGGTTCACCGGGTACGCCAGGTGGCTCTTGTGGTCCGGCGAGTCCAGGTCGCGGCCGTTCCAGCACTGCGGGAAGTCCAGGTACGACTCGAGCATCGTGCCGGACGGGCAGTTGACGAAGTCCTTCGACGGAGGCACGTGCCCGGCGTGCAGGCACGACCACCGGGCGGTGCTGTCGTTCGAGCCGGTGGCCTTCGCGTTGCCGGCGACGAGTCGCAGCCCGAGCGGGAACGGCTGGGTGTTCGCGACGACGTCGGAGCGTACGCCCTCGCCCAGGTAGTAGAACGTGGCGATCGCCGGCTCCACCGGCACGTTGTCGCGGTACAGGGTCGGCACCCAGTAGGACGAGACGTCCACCCGCGGGTTGCAGGTGCTGGGGGAGTTGACCAGGTCAGGGAGGGTGGTGTTGGCGTTCGTCACCGTGGCGCCGAAGAAGCTGTGCATGTGCGAGGCCCCGGGCAGCCCGGGGAAGATGATCGGGTCGTCCGGCAGCCGATGGCTGTAGGTGCAGTCGGCGGGGAACTCGGCAACCCGGATGGCGTTGGCGACCGGGGCGGCGTCGGCCCGCTCGGTGGTGGAGGCGACGTACGTGCCGAGTAGCACCAGCAGTGCGCCGATCGCCGTGGCGAGGCGCAGCCGGCGGTGGGTGCCGGAGAGGGGTGCGGCCCTGTCCATCGTGTGACTCCTGTCGGGGGACGGGCCAGGGACAGCTCCGGCGCCGCCGCCGAAGACATCGGAGATTGCCCTGGCCAGACTGGTGGTGGCCGGTTTGAGGCCGGTGCGAGAGAGCGCTCTCAGCAGGTCAAGCCTCACCCTGATGTCGAAACTTGTCAATACGTTCCGCAATTGGCGGAAATGAAAGACGACGAAGGGCCGGGCCCCGTGGTGGGGTCCGGCCCTTCGTGGTGTGTCGGTCGCGGTCAGCTGGTGGCGTAGCCGCGGGTGGCGATCCAGTCGGCGAGGTGCTCGACGCTGATCCAGTAGGAGGCGGTGTTCGGGTTGGCAGAGTCGGCGATCTTCACCGTCTCGCCGCCGTCGCGGTAGCCGACGACGCTGATGTAGTGCCCGCCCTCGAAGGAGTGGATAGCACCGTCGGTGTCAGTTGTGGTGCCGGCGATGTTGGCGACCACGGCCCGGCCGTCGTCAACAGTCTTGACGATGTCGGCGCGCAGCTTGTCGGTCTGCTTCGCGTCAGCGTCCGGGGTGCTGATCTCCACGGACCGGTAGGCGT
>NZ_JAGPYA010000102.1:0-12833 GCF_018070245.1 Micromonospora sp. M61
ACGGGGTGGGTTGGGGGCCCCGGGTGGGTGGGGGTGGGGTTAGAAGGCTTGGGCTTGGGCTCTGCGCTTTACCTCGCGGGCCTGGTCGCCCGACAGGGCGGCTGCGGCGGTGGCGCCGGGGAGGGTGTCGTCCGGCTCGTAGAGCCAGCGCAGCGCGGCCTCGTCGTCGTAGCCGTTGTCGGAGAGCAGGTTGAGCACGCCGGGCAGGTGCTTGAGCACTGTCTCGTTGGCCACCAGGTCCGCCGGGATCCGGCGGACGCCGTCGCGGCGGACCGACAGCAACTCCCGGTCACGGATCATCTGGTGCACCTTGCTGATCGACACGTCGAGGCGCTCGGCGACGTCGGGCAGGGTCAGCCAACCGGCCGGGTCGGTGGGTCCGGCGAGCTCCGGGCCGGGGACGGCCTGGTCGGGTACGGGTTCGGTCACCCGACCACCCTGCCACGTCGTCGCCACGACGAGCCACCGGCACCCCGGACGACCGATCGGCGACCGGTCCCGTACGCGTCGCTGACCAGCGGATGAGTGGCGGCGAGCGCGGCGGGACGTTCCAGTTCGGCGTACGGCTGTAGCATCCTGTTCATCCTTCACCCCCTGGACACATAGACTCCCTGCCGATGGACACTCAGGTCGCCGACACGTTGCTGGGCTCGCTGATCGACGGGCGCTACCGCATTCGCGGTCGCGTGGCCCGTGGTGGCATGGCGACCGTGTACACCGCCACCGACGAGCGCCTCGAGCGCACCGTCGCTGTAAAGATCATTCACCCGACCCAGGCGCCGGAGGCCCGAGCCCGGATCGCCAACTTCGTGGCCCGGTTCACCGACGAGGCGAAGACCATCGCCCGGCTGACCCACCCGAACGTGGTGGCGGTCTACGACCAGGGCACCCACGCCGGTCTGCCGTACCTGGTGATGGAGTACGTCCGCGGTCGCACGCTGCGCGACGTGCTGGCCGAGCGTCGCCGGCTCAACCCGGACGAGGCGCTGGCCATCGTCGAGCAGATGCTCGCCGCGATCGCCGCCGCGCACCGGTCCGGTCTCGTGCACCGCGACGTCAAGCCGGAGAACGTGCTGGTCGCCGAGGCACCCACCGGCGGCGTCGCCAACCTGGTCGACAGCGTCGTCAAGGTGGCCGACTTCGGGCTGGCCCGGGCGGTCGAGGCGAGCGCCGACGAGGAGCAGGGCAACCAGCTGATGGCCACCGTGGCGTACGTCGCCCCGGAGCTGGTCACCGAGGGCCGTGCCGATCCACGTACCGACGTCTACTCGGCCGGCATCGTGCTGTTCGAGATGCTCACCGGCCGCGTGCCCTACGACGGGGACCGCCCGGTGGACGTCGCCTGGCAGCACGTCGACCGGGACGTGCCGGCACCCTCGACGCTGGTGCCCGGCCTGCCGTCGGTCCTCGACGACCTGGTGCAGCGGGCGACTCGGCGCGATCCCGACGCGCGGCCCGCCGACGCCGGAGCGCTGCTGACCGAGGTGCAGGTCGCCCGGGATCGCCTGGGCGACGCCAACAGCCACACCGCCGTGCTCCGCCCGGTGAGCGGCGAGCCACTCTCTCAGCCGACCATGATGGTCGCGACGGTCCGCCCTTCCGACCGCCCGTCCTGGGCGCGGTTGCCCGAGGGTGCCAGCAGCCAGGGGCCGGGTCGACGTCGGGCCGCTCCGGAGCCCTCAGACAGCCTGGGGTCCCGACTCGCAGCGTTGCGCAGCACCCTGATGGCGAGCCAACGCGGCCGGCTGGCCGTCGCGGCCGTGGTAGTGACGCTGGGCCTGGTGGCCGCGATCGGTGGTTGGTGGTTCGGTGTCGGTCGTTACACCGATGCCCCGCAGCTGGTGAGCTTGAGCAAGGCCGAGGCGCAGGCGCAGGCCGACCGTGCCGGGCTCACCCTGAAGTACGGTGAGCCGCGCTTCGACGAGCAGGCCCCGAAGGACAGCGTGCTGGCGCAGAGCCCGGCGTCCGCCACCAGGATCGTCAAGGGTGGCGCGATCACCCTGACCCTCTCCCTCGGCCCGGAGCGTTTCCCCGTGCCGGACGTGATCGGCAAGGAGTTCGAGCTTGCCGAGGCAGACCTGGTCAACGTGAAGCTGGTGGTGGCCAAGGGAGCCTCCCGCTACGACGACAGCCTGCCGTCCGGAGTTGTGCTGGACACCTCCCCCAAGGTGGGCAGCGAGGTCAAACCCGGCGCGAAGATCACCCTCATTGTGAGCCGGGGCAGGGCGCCGGTGTCGGTGCCGAACCTGGTCGGAAAGAGCCTGACCGAGGCCCGGACCATTCTGGCCCAGCTCAACCTGGTGCTGGTGCCGACCTACAAGGACTCCGACAAGCCCAGGGACGAGATCCTCGGCCAGAGCCCCGCCGATGGCGCCGGCGTGGAAAAGGGCACCCAGGTCAAGCTGGACGTCAGCAAGGGCCCGCCGGCGATCGTCGTGCCCCGGGTGATCGACCTGCCGTGTCAGCAGGCCAAGCAGGCGTTGGAGAGCCAAGGCTTCCCGGTGACCGTCGTGGTCAACCCGAACGCCGTGGTCCGGATCCAGGTCCCGGGCGAGAATTCGCAGGTGCCGCCGGGCACCCCGGTCACCCTCACGTGCTTCTGATGCCGGCGGTCACCTCGCGTCCGGTGGGCGCGCACACTCCGACCTCCGGTGGGCTGGCCAAGGCCGCCCTGCCGTACGCCGACGCGACGGGCGCCCAGGTGGTGCAGGTCTACGTCTCCAACTCGCGGGGTTGGGCGCTGCCCAACGGTGACCCCGTGCAGGACGCCCTGTTCCGCGACGGCTGCGCCGAGCGGGGCATTCCGGCGTTCATCCACGCCTCGCTGCTGGTCAACCTCGGCTCGCCCACCCCGGCCACTGTCGAGAAGTCGGCACAGACGCTGGCGCACGCGTTGCGTCGGGGCGTGGCGATCGGTGCTCAGGCGGTGGTGTTCCACGCCGGCAGTTCGGTGGACGAGGGGTACGCCGAGGCGGCGATGCGACAGGTCCGCGAGGAGTTGCTGCCGCTGCTCGACTGGGCCGCCGAAGCCGGCGGGCCGATGCTGCTGGTCGAGCCGAGCGCGGGCGGTGGTCGGTCACTGGCCTCCCGGGTGGAGCAGCTCGGGCCCTACCTCGACGCGGTGGACCGGCACCCCATGCTCGGGGTCTGCTTCGACACCTGCCACGCCTGGGCGGCCGGTCACGACCTGGCGGCCGAGGGCGGCATGACGGCGACCCTGGACACGCTGGTGGCCACGGTCGGCGCGGACCGGCTGCGGCTGGTCCACGCCAACGACTCGAAGGATCTGTGCGGCTCCACCCGGGACCGGCACGAGAACATCGGCAAGGGCACCATCGGCGAGCCCGCCTTCGCCGAGCTGATGACCCACCCCGCCACCGCCGGCGTCCCCTTCGTCGTGGAGACCCCGAGCGAGAAGCAGATCGGCCACGCCGCCGACATCACAACCCTGACCCGCCTGACCCCTGCCCCCTGATCCCCGCACACCCCACCCCACCCCACCCCTGACCTCACCTCGGTGATCAAGAGGTTTGCGTCATCCGGAGGCCGGAATCTGACGCGAACCTCTTGATCACCAGGTCGTGGGAGGGCGCCGGATCACCAGGTCGTGGGAGGGCGCCGGCCGGAGGTCAGGACGCGGCGAGGATGCGGGGCAGGGCCGCGACCGCGCGGTCGATGGCCGCGTCGTCGAGGCCCAGGTGGGTGACCAGGCGGGCGGTGCGGGGGCCGAGCACCGAGATGAGTACGCCTTCGGCCCTCGCCGCGGCGGCCAGGGCCCGCGCGTCCAGGGTGTGCTTGGTGAGATCCAGTGCGACCAGGTTGGTGCGGACCGTGGTGGCCAGCACGCCGAACGGCGCGACCGCCTCGGCGAGCCGGGCCGCCTTCGCGTGGTCGTCGGCCAGCCGGTCGACGTGGTGCGCGAGCGCGTACCGACCGGCCGCAGCGAGGATGCCAGCCTGACGCATGCCACCGCCCATCCGCTTACGGATCATCCGAGCTCGCTCGATCTTGTCCGCGCTGCCCACCACCAGCGAGCCGACCGGCGCGCCGAGGCCCTTGGAGAGGCACACCGACAGCGTGTCGAACAGCCGGCCGTACTCGATCAGGGGCACCCCGTCCGCGACGTGCGCGTGCCAGATCCGAGCACCGTCGCAGTGCAACGCGACACCCGCGTCGTCGGCGACCCCCCGCAGATCCCGCAGGGTGGCCAGCGGAATCACGCCGCCACCGCCCCGGTTGTGGGTCTGCTCGACGGCGATCGCGCGGGTCGGAACGGCGAAGTAGCCGTCCGGCCGGATCATCCCGGCCACCACCTCCGGGTCGATGTCCGCGCCCACCGCAGGCCAGGTCCGCGAAGAGATCCCGCCGTACGCGGCCGCCGCGCCGATCTCGTACGTGACCACGTGCGCGTCCGCGTCGCAGAGCAGCTCGTCGCCGGGCGACACCAGCAGTTGCAGGGCGATCTGGTTGGCCATCGACCCGCTCGGGGCGAACAGTGCCGCCTCGTGCCCGAACAGCGCGGCGACCTCGGCCTCCAGCGCGTTGACGCTCGGGTCCTCGCCGTAGACGTCGTCACCGACCTCGGCGGTGGCCATCGCCTCCCGCATCCCGGCGGTGGGCCGGGTCACCGTGTCGGAACGCAGGTCCACGAACAGATCAGCCATGATCATCCTTTCGGCTGCCGACTGCGGGGCTCGCAAGCTCACTCCTCGCGTCAGCCACTGTTGTCCTTTCGGCTGCCGACTGCGGGGCTCGCAAGCTCACTCCTCGCGTCAGCCACTGTTGTCCTTTCGGCTGCCGACTGCGGGGCTCGCAAGCTCACTCCTCGCGTCAGCCACGGAGCATCTCCGCTACGAGGAACGCCAACTCCAACGACTGCTGGGTGTTCAGTCGCGGGTCGCAGGCGGTCTCGTACCGGTCGGGCAGGTCAAGGTCCTCGATGCCCTGGGCGCCGCCCAGGCACTCGGTGACGTCCTCACCGGTCAGCTCGACGTGCAGCCCACCGGGGTGGGTGTCCAGCCCCCGGTGCACCTCGAAGTAGCCGAGCACCTCGTCGACGATGCGGTCGAAGTGCCGGGTCTTGTAGCCGTTGGACGACTCGTGCGTGTTGCCGTGCATCGGGTCGCACTGCCAGACCACCTTGGCGCCGGCGGCGGTGACCTTGGCGACGATCGGCGGCAGCGCGTCGCGTACCCGGTGGTTGCCCATCCGGCTGATCAGGGTGAGCCGCCCGGGGATGTTGTCCGGGTTGAGCTTCTCGCACAGCTCGATCGCCTCGTCCGGGGACGTGGTCGGGCCGAGCTTGACGCCGATCGGGTTGGCGATACGGGAGATGAAGTCGATGTGCGCACCACTGATCTGCCGGGTGCGCTCGCCGATCCAGAGAAAGTGCCCGGAGAGCCCGTACGCCCGACGGTCGGAGACCCGGGTGAGCGCCCGGTCGTACTCCAGGGCCAGAGCCTCGTGGGAGCAGTAGAGCGTGACCGTACGCAGGGCCTCGTCGTCGGTCATCCCGCAGGCCCGGATGAACGCCAGCGCCCGGTCGATCTCCCGAGCGATCGCCTCGTAGCGCTCCCCCGCCGGGGAGTTCTTCACGAAGCCTTTGTTCCAGTCGTGCACCGCGTGCAGGTCGGCGAGCCCACCGGCGAGGTACGCCCGGAGCATGTTCATCGCCGCCGCCGAGTTGGCGTACGCCCGGATCATGCGCTGCGGGTCGGCGACCCGCGCGGCCGGGTCGGCCTCCAGCGAATTGATCATGTCGCCGCGGTACGCGGGCAGGCCACGCGCGTCGGTGGGCAGCGAGCGGGGCTTGGTGTACTGCCCGGCCACCCGGGCGACCTTGACCACCGGCAGGGACGCGCCGTAGGTGAGCACGATCGCCATCTGGAGCAGGGTGCGGGCGTTGGCCAGCAGGTGGCTCTCGGTGTTGTCGACGAACGTCTCGGCGCAGTCACCGCCCTGGAGCAGGAACGCCTTGCCCTCGCAGACCAGGGCGAGCTTCTGCCGGAGCTGGTCCACCTCATAGGGCGCGACGACCGACGGCACGGTGTCGAGGACCTTGCAGACCGCCGCGACGGCGGCCGGGTCGGACCACGGTGGGACCTGCTCGCGGGGCAGATCCCGCCATCGGTCCAGCCCGAGCGCGGCGTCCTCGGCGGAGTCGACGGTCGGTCGGCTGGTCTGCAGGCCCGGGCTGCTCACCGCGGGATGGCTCAGCTGATGCCACTCATGGCGCATGACAGAAAGCGTACGGCGACGGTCGGGGTGACCCGGCGGCGAGGGGGACGGTTCCGGCAGATGGGAGATCAACCCGCCCGGCGCAGGTCAGGACGCGGGGGTGGGGGCGACGCCGGTCGGCGGCGCTTTGGCACCCGGCGGGCCGGTGGGCGCCTCTCCGGCGATGCACCAGTCGCTGCCGTCGCGGGTCACGGTGAACACCAGCGGACGGGTGACGGTGCGCTTGCCAGCGGTGACCGAGACCGAGACGCTGACCTCCTGCCCGAGCGGACCGGACCGGATGTCCGTGATGGCCGCCTCCGGCACCTGGAAGTGGTCGGCGAAGTCACCGTTGGGCCCGGTGGCACCCAGGTCGAAGCCATCGTGCAGGAGAGCGCAGAGCTGGCTGCGGCCGGCGGCGACGTCCTTCGCGGTCATCGCGTCGAGGTACGCCTGCACGCGCTCGCGGGAGCGGGCGGCGGCCTCCTCGGCGGGGGCCCGCGCGGGCTTGGGCGTGGGCTCGGCCTTGGTGTCGTCGCCGCCGATCCCGCAGCCGACCAGGGCGACCGGCAGAAGCACCAGCCCGGCGGCGGTTGCCGCCAGCCTGCGGTGGGTCGGGCGCATGACCACCTCCGTCGCCGGTGCCATCGAGATCGAGACGTGCCGAGCCGCGAGTCTGCCACATCGAGCTGGGTCAGCCCAATGACGGCGGCCCGGCCGACGCTGGGCGCCGGCCGGGCCGTGGTGTCACGGGCGGGGAGGGACGGTGCGGGCCCCTCCCCGTCGTGTGGGTGTTGCGCCGGCATCGGCTCAGCCGAGACCGCCCTTGATGGCGCCGATGAGCTCGCCGTTGCTGGTGTCACCGGAGAGCTCCCAGAAGAACGCGCCACCGAGGCCCTGGTTGTTCGCGTACGTCATCTTGCCGTTGATGGTCGACGGAGTGTCGTAGCTCCACCAGTTGCTGCCGCACTTGGCGTATGCGGTGCCGGCGATGGTGCCGGTGGTCGGGCAGGTGTTCTTGAGGACCTTGTAGTCCTCGATGCCCGCCTCGTAGGTGCCCGGTGCCGCTCCGGTGGCGCTGCCACCCGGTGCGGCCTGGGTGACGCCGGTCCAGCCGCGACCGTAGAAGCCGATGCCGAGCAGCAGCTTGTTGGCCGGGACGCCCTTGCTCTTGAGCTTCTGGATCGCCGCGTCAGAGTTGAAGCCCTGCTGCGGGATGCCGGTGTACGAGGTGAGCGGGGAGTGCGGTGCCGTCGGACCCTGCGCGGCGAACGCCCCGAAGTAGTCGTAGGTCATCGGCATCAGCCAGTTGAGGTTGCCGATGGCGCCGGCGTAGTCGGTGGCGTCGATCTTGCCGCCGTTGCTGCCGTCCGCGGTGATGGCGGCGGTGACCAGAGCGTTGGACCCGAACTTCGACCGCAGCGCGCTGATCACGTTCTTGAACGCGTTCGGTCCGCTGGTGTCACAGGTCAGACCGCAGGCGTTCGGGTACTCCCAGTCGACGTCGATGCCGTCGAAGACGTCCGCCCAGCGCGGGTCCTCGACCAGGTTGTGGCAGCTCTCGGCGAACGCGGCCGGGTTCTGTGCGGCCTGGGTGAAGCCGCCGGACCAGGTCCAGCCGCCGAACGACCAGATCACCTTGAGGTGCGGGTTCATCTGCTTGAGCTTGCGCAGCTGGTTGAAGCTGCCCCGCAGCGGCTGGTCCCAGGTGTCGGCGACGCCGTCCACGCTCTCCGCCGCCGTGTACGCCTTCTCGTAGTCGGCATAGGTGTCGCCGATGGAACAGCGGCCACCGGTGGTGTTGCCGAAGGCGTACAGGATGTGGGTCAGCTTGGCGGCCGAGCCGCTGGTCTGGATGTTCTTGACGTGGTAGCCGCGCCCGTAGACGCCCCACTCGGCGAAGTAGCCGACGACCTTCTTGCCACCGGGAGGCGGCGTGGTCGGCGGCGGTGTGGTGGGCGGGGGCGTGGTGGGTGGCGTCGTGGTCGGCGGCGTGGTCGTGGGTGGCGTGGTGGTCGGCGGGGGCGTTCCGCCGCCGCACGCGGCACCGTTGATGGTGCAGTTCAGCGGCGCCTTGTAGGCACCGGTGCCGTTGTAGCCCCAGCTGAACGAGGCACCGGGCGCGATGCCGCCGGCCCAACTCTTCTTGACCGCGACGTAGTGGTTGCCGCTGCTGGTGACGTCGGCGTCCCAGGCGCTGCTGATGGTGGTGCCCGACGGCAGGTCGAACTCGATGCGCCAGGTGCTGATGGCGGCACTTGATCCGTTGGTGACGGTCACCCTCGTCTCGTGACCGGTCCCCCAGTCCTGTGCCCTGGTGAACGTGGTGGTGACCGTGCCGGCGCCGAAGGCAGTCGTCACCGGTACCGCAGCGACGGTCACGGCGACCACGGCACCGGCCCAGAGGGCCCGGCGGAGCGATCTTTTCATGAGGCGTCTCCCGAACTGTTAGGAAACTTTCCAAAAGCGATGGTGAGACGGTACTCACGGCGTCATCACTTCGTCAAGATGCGCATGTTTCGATTTCCTCTGGTGCATGGAGTGCACCCGTCGGGCCCGTCCCCCGGCCGCTCGGCGCCCGGCGCGTAACCTCGGCCCATGACCGTCTTCGACATCCCGATCGACGCCCTCAACGGTGGACCCGCCGACCTGGCCCGCTACCGCGGCAAGGCGTTGCTGGTCGTCAACGTGGCCTCCCGCTGCGGCCTCACCCCGCAGTACGCCGGCCTCCAGACGCTCGCGGACACCTACGCCGACCGTGGCCTGGTGGTGCTCGGCGTGCCGTGCAACCAGTTCGCCGGGCAGGAGCCGGGCAGCGCCGCCGAGATCAGCGACTTCTGCCAGGTCAACTACGGGGTGACCTTCCCGCTGACCGAGAAGGTCGACGTCAACGGGCCCGACCAGCACCCGCTCTACGCCGCGCTGGTGGACACCCCGGACGCCGACGGGCACACCGGGGACGTCCGGTGGAACTTCGAGAAGTTCCTGGTGGCCCCGGACGGCACTGTCGCCGCCCGCTTCGCCCCCACGGTCGAGCCCGGTGCCGACGAGCTGCGCGTCGCCATCGACAAGGTCCTCCCCGCCTGAGAGCGGTGATCAAGAGGTTTGCGTCAACCCGGGGCCGGTTTCCGACGCAAACCTCTTGATCAACACCTCTGAGGGCGGCGCGACGGTCCAGGTCACCGGAGAGTGGCACGTCACCGGAGAGCCGGTCAGCGACGAGCGTGAGCAGTACGTTGTGCAGGACGGGCTCGCGGCGCAGCCAGGCACCTGCCGTGACGGCGAAGGTCGCGAGGTCCTCGACGAGACAGCGCATGCCCGGCAGTCTGCGCAGCCGATCGACACCGGGCAACCGGAATGCGTCGCGGGTGGACGGAGTTGGGAACAATCATGACAACTGTGGGACTGATCGGCAGTGGCAACATCGGCGGCACCCTGGCCCGGCTGGCGGTGGACGCCGGCTACGACGTGGTGCTGAGCAACTCGCGGGGCCCGGAGACGCTGAAGGACCTCGTCGACGAGCTGGGCGAGCACGCGAGCGCCGGCACGGCACAGGACGCGGCGCAGGTCGGCGACCTGGTGGTGGTCACCGTGCCGCTGAAGGCGTACCGCGCCGTGCCCGTCGAGCCGCTGGCCGGCAAGGTCGTCATCGACACCAACAACTACTACCCGCAGCGCGACGGGGCCTTCCCGGAGCTGGACTCGGGCGAGACCACCAGCAGCGAACTGCTCCAGCGGCACCTGCCGGACTCACGGGTGGTCAAGGTCTTCAACAACATCTACTACAAGGGCCTGGCCGAGCTTCCCCGCCCGTCCGGCGCGGCCGACCGCAGCGCCATCGCCATCGCCGGCGACGACGCCGCCGCGAAGGCCGAGGTGACCGCCTTCCTGGACCGGATCGGCTACGACGCGGTGGACGTGGGCCCGTTGGCCGAGGGGTGGCGCTACCAGCCGGACACCCCGGCGTACGGCACGATCTACGCCGCCACGCCGACCGACTGGGAGCACCCGGCACCGAGTGACGCCGAGAAGTTGCGCGCCGCCCTGGCCGCCGCCACCCGCTGAGCTACGCCGCCGCCCTCCCCGATCACCTACCGGGTGGTCGTACGGAGGGCGGCGGCGAGTTCCTCGTCGTAGCTGGCGATCGGCTGACCGTCCGAGGCGTACGCGACGAGCCGCCCCTGCGCCATGTTCGCCGAGCGGAACGAGAACGTCCGGCTACCCGGGTACGCGTCGAGCAGCGGGATGGCCCGGGGCGCCCCGCCGGGCGCGGAGAAGTATTCCAGGCGGGTCACCTGCGGGGAGACCACGCCGTTGACCCGAACCTTGGTCTTCTCGGCGCGGGTGCCGAAGGTGACCGGCGCGTCGGTGCCGTAGGCGGCACACTCGACCGGGCCACGGCACACGAAGAAGTATCGCGGGTTGACCACGTCGTCGAGGGCGTACGCCTTGAAGGTGGGGTCCGCCCCGGCGGGCAGCGGCTGCACGGCGAAGAACGCGACCGCCACCGTTGCCGTGACACCCACCCGCAACCAACCCCGCCCGCCGGCAGGCCGGCGAGCCGTTCGGGTGGCGGCGACCGCGACGCCGCCGAAGCCGACCATGCACAGCAGGCACACCCCGATCGCGCGGGCGTTCTCGAAGAGGAACTGCACGCCCGGCCGTGCCGACACCGAGCTGAGGACCGCACCCAACGAGACGACCATGGCGGCGAGCAGCGCCACGCCGGCGGCGCGCTGGGCGACGCCGGACGCGCCGATCAGCAGCATCGCGGCGAGCACCGGCCACACCTGGTGGTGGGTCCAGGACACCGGGGACGCGGCGACGGTCGCGCAGCCGACCAGCACGGCCGCGTGCCCCGGGCGGCCCTCCACCGTCAACTGCCGGGCCCGCAGCAGCGCCGCCGCGCACACGAGCGCCACCAGGCCGGCCCAGAGCAGGGGCAGTGTCGCCTCGTCGACGCCGACGCGCAGCAACATCCCGTGCACTGACTGATTGCCCAGCGAGGCGAGGTTGCCGATCCGCGAGGTCTGCCGCACGGCCTCGGTCCAGTACGTCCAGCTCTCCCCCGGCAACACCACCGCGGCGAGAGCCGCGCAGGCCAGGAAGGTCGCCACCGCACGCCCGGCGTCGCGATAGCGGCCCGTGGCGAGGAAGTAGACCACGAACAGCAGCGGCGTCAGCTTGATCGCCGCGGCGGCCCCCACCAACATTCCGCGCAGCCGGGGCGGGACGACGCCCATCCCGTCGAGCAGGGCCATCAGCACGATGAAGATGCTGACCTGACCGAAGCGTAGGTTGCTCTGCACCGGCGCGGACAGCATCAGCACCGTGGCGGCCACCGCCACCACGAGCGGTCGCCGGGACTGCCGGGTGGTCAGCGCGACACCGACCGCACCGGCGACGGCGACGACCGCCGCGCACGTCGCCACCAGCCAGATCCCCTGGAGTACGCCCTCACTCACGGCGGTGATCGGACCCAGCACGAGTGCCGCGAACGGCGGGTACGTGAATGGCCCCCCGTTGGCCGCCTTGAACTCGTACAGCGGGCGACCGGCGTGCAGATCGGACAGTGCGCCGTAGTAGATGTGCAGGTCCGAGAGGCGGTCATCGCGGCGCAGCACGAGCACGCAGGACACCAGCGCGACCACTACGAAGGCCGCCCACACCAGCGCCACCCGGCGATCCCGCATCGATCGAGGATAAGGGAGCACGCCCGTCCGCGGCGGCCCGTAGTGGCAGACGCCGGCACGTCTGCCCTCGGAAGAACGGGCACGGCGTGACCGGCCGCGATTCCTAGCATAGAGGGATGGGAACGACGAGCACACCGGCGTACGACGCCCACGCGGACTGGTACGAGGGCTTCATCTCGGGCGGGGATGACTATCTCCGCCGGGTGCACGCCACAGTGGAGGACCTGCTCGGCCCAGGCGAGGGTGTCTGCCTCGACATCTGCTGCGGCACCGGTGCGCACGCGACCGTACCCGCAGGTCTGGGTTGGACGCCGATGGGCGTGGACCTGTCCGGAGGGCAGTTGCGGCACGCGAGCGGGCGATTGCCGGTGACGCGGGGCGACGCGACCGCACTGCCGTTCGCCGACGCGTCGCTGCCAGCCGCGATGTGCGTGCTGGCCAGCACCGACATGCCCGACTACCCCGCCATGCTGCGCGAGGTCGCCCGCGTGCTGCGCCCCGGCGGTCGCTTCGTGCACGTGGGCGTGCACCCGTGCTTCGTGGGCGCGTTCGCCGACTGGGGTCGGCATCCGAGCGTCGTCGTCGACGAGCGATACGCCGACCGGTCGCGCAGCTTCGACAGTTGGAACACCAGCGGCGTCCGGGTACGGGTCGGCGCCTGGCACCTCCCTCTCGCCGACCTGGTCAACGCGACAGTGGCGGCCGGTCTCCGGCTGCTCCGGGTCGCCGAGGCAGGCCCAGGAGGAGTCCCCGACCTGTTGGGTCTCCTCGCTGTCCGAGAAGGGTGACGACACGTCGCCCCCGCGTGCCCACGTCGAAGAGCCAAGATCCGCGCAGGTTCGGGGAAGTTGCTGCCTCAGCACGGGACGAGGCAGCAGTTTCGCCGAAGTTGCGCGGATCTTGCGCGGGGGGTGCGGGGCGCGG